>JAYGEF010000220.1:0-8058 GCA_046582535.1 Alphaproteobacteria bacterium | reverse complement strand
CGATCCTCGCTCGCCTCAGTCCCAAGGGAACCATCAACGCTCATTCGGACATCGGCCCCATGTTCGCCAATGCCCACCGCATCCACCTGCCCATCGAAACCAACGACAAGGTTGTTTTCGTGGTCGGCGGCGAGGCCATGTCCATGAAACCGGGCGAGATGTGGGAGATCAACAATCTGCGCGAACACTTCGTCGACAACGGCAGCGAGGAAAACCGCATTCACCTGATCATGGATTGGGCGCCGCTCGACATCACCCGGCGCATTGCCGCCGTCAGCGGCCCGGAAAAACAACCCAGCACACCCTAGGGCGCTGGCGCGCCGCGCTTGCCAAACAACATGGAGATGTTGACCCTGCGGTTCTCGAAACCGCTCCTGAAACGCATGACGTCCGAGGCGTGAAACAGATTGGAGTGGAACAGCACCGCCCGGTTATCCCGATAGGGAATTGTCAGGGTTTCCGCCGATTCCAGGTAACGTTCAATTTTCTCCTTGATGCGCGGCGCGTTTTTCTCGCGGTTGACCTCCATCCAATCCCAGTCGTAGGGCTCTTCTTTGCGGTAGACCACCAGGCCGCCGCTGGCCGGGTCGAGGTTGGCCGAATCCGGGGTGATCCAAAAGTTGAACGTCACCGCCCCGTAGTCGGTGTGGGCAACCACGCCATGGCCCCCGGCGCCATGGCGATAGGCCCACATATTGGACAGAAACTGCTCGCCGATGACCCGGGGCAGGTATTGCTTGAGCTCGCCGGCGATTTGATACAACAGGTCGCAATTGAAACCGTCGCGCAGGTATGAACTGACGTAGCCGGCCGGGTCGCGGCCGAAGAAAACGGTCGATTCGTTGCAGAACTGGCGCAGGGCGCCGAGGGCTTCGGGGCTGAGAAAATCATCGAAGTAGACGGCGTTGGTCGGCGACGACAGATAGCTGTCCTCAATATTGTCGAACGCCAAGCCCCGGTTGATCGCGCCACCGGGTAGGGGTGGCGTGTTTGACCACTTGGGAATACTATCGCACAGACCATTGATCAGCCCGGCCCGGTTGTCGGGCAGAGCCACCGCGCCCGCGGGCGAGGCGGCATTGGGCGGCCGGTCAAGCAACCCCCGGCAATCCCCGACCAGGGCCTCAAAGGACCGGTCGATGCGTCCCCTGGCCAACAGATGTTCGAGTTGTTCCGTGCGGTCAGCGAGACGGTCGCGCCACATGAACCCGGCGCCGGGCGGACCCGTGCGCCCTGCCCCGCTCTCGCTCGGCAGCTTGTCGGCGGTGTCGCACAGGGCGCCGTGGCGGACCTCCATAACCTGGTGAAACGTCTCCTGGGCGGCGGCGTAATCACCCCGTGCCAGCAACGATGTGGCCAGATTGTTGCGCGCCTCAAGCAGGCCGAGCTTTAGTGCCAGTGCCTGACGATAGGCGGCGGTCGCATCGGTCCAGGCCCCGCTGTCCTCGTGGCACTTACCAATCCAGAAATGGGCCTCGGCTAGCCCCGGGCGCAGCTTGAGCGCCTGCGCGAAACAAGCCCGGGCGTCGTCCATCCTCGCCTGATCGCGCCGCGCCTTACCGAGATTAACCAACGCCTCCACATGATCAGGCTGGTTGGCCACCGCCGCTTCGAAACAGCCAACCGCCAGAGGGCCGTTACCCTGTTTCTGATGTACCAGACCCAGGTTGTTGTGGGCGTCGGCAAAATCCGGTTTCAGGGCGATCGCCGACTGGTATGATCCGGCGGCGCCCTGGAGGTCGCCGCCATCGCCCTGAACCAGACCGAGATTGAAGCGAAATAACGCGCTTTGGGAATTCAGCGCCACCGCACGGCCGATGCGTGCCAGGGCGGTCGGGATGTCGCCGCGCTCATGGGCCAGCAAACCATAGAGGTGAAGGGCATTGGCGTTGTCCGGCTCGCTCTCAAGAACCCGGTGGTAATAGTCGCCGGCCTTGTCGAGCCGCCCGGACTGATGATGTTGAACCGCGATGCTCAGTAATTCAGTCATGGCCGACGCGCCCGTACCCTGCTATCTCGGATTGCCTCACCCGGCGGCGAAAACAATGCCGCAACGACACTGAAATAGCAATTTCCGGAACCGCTCACGGTAACGTGACGGTCCTGCTCCCTACCGAATTCACCGATATTGCGGTATGCTGGGTGATTGTCTGATCGGTCGTATTTATGGCCTGATTCAATTCGTGCATACGCATATGAGTTAGGGAGTTGTTCCCATGAATTTTTTTAGCTCTATTCGTCCCCTCGCCGTTTGCCTCGCTCTCGGCGCTTGTGTCACCAGTGCGACGGCGGAATACGTCGAATACGACGCCGTGGGCGTACCGCGGCTGTTCAAGGCCGCCGCCGCCGGCGGCGCCCTCGCCACTGTGGTCTACGGCGACCCGAGCGGTGCCACCGAGGCAACCTTCGATGCCTCCGTGGTCGATGCCATGGGCGACCATGTGTGGGGTACAAAATCCAACTTTACCCTCATCGCCCCGGAAGCGGCGCGGGACAGCTATCGCGTGGTCATGGTGTTCAGCGGTGTCCGTCATTATGGCGGCAAGGCGGCCTGTCGGGACGGGGACACCGACAGCTTGGTGCCGGCCGGCGACGCCGTGAGTTTACAGGCTGCCTTCTGCCACGACGACAAAGTGCTGTCCCAGGCCCATATGAGATTTGACGCCAACCAGGCCGGCGGCAATGCCATGGCAGCGACGGAATCCGCCATCGCCTAGGCGGTGCTCGCCATCTTCCCGCTGCACGACAAGAGCCGCGAAGCACCCGATGTGGTCGTCCCGCCGCCCTGACCGGCAAAGAACAACCCGACGACCATTCCTCCCGGTCCAGGTATCTGGTAAGCCGGTTTCCAGCGTGGTAGATTGCCGGCGCCCCGGACGACGGATCGACGATGGTTTCCGGGGTTGTTTTTGGCAGGGATTGGGCGGCTAAAACGATGGTGCGATACAACGCCAGGGAAATCGAGGCGAAGTGGCAGGATATCTGGGAATCGCGCGGCAGCTTCCGCGCAACCGAGGATTCTGATCGCGAAAAATACTACGTGCTCGAGATGTTTCCCTATCCCTCCGGGCGCATCCATATGGGGCATGTGCGCAACTACACCTTGGGCGACGTTGTAGCGCGTTATAAAAAATCGCGTGGATTCAACGTCTTGCATCCCATGGGGTGGGATGCGTTCGGAATGCCGGCGGAGAACGCGGCGATCGAGAACAAGGTCCATCCGGCGAAGTGGACCCATGAAAACATCGCCACCATGCGCGACGGGCTCAAGTCCATGGGGCTGAGCTACGACTGGTCGCGCGAACTGGCGACCTGCGATCCGTCCTACTATCGCCACGAACAGAAGATGTTCCTAGACTTCCATGCCAAGGGCTTGGCCTACCGGCGTGAATCCTGGGTCAACTGGGACCCGGTGGACAACACGGTGCTGGCGAACGAGCAGGTCATCGACGGCCGCGGCTGGCGCTCCGGGGCGGTGGTGGAGAAGTGCAAGCTGCCCCAGTGGATGATGCGCATCACCGCCTATGCGGACGATCTGGTGGCGGCTCTCGAGGGTCTCGACCGTTGGCCCGACCGGGTCCGCCTCATGCAGTACAACTGGATCGGTCGTTCCGAAGGCCTTCGTATGTGGTTCGACATCAAGGGACGCGACGAGCGCCTCGAGATGTTCACCACCCGCCACGACACTATTTTCGGCGCCACTTTTTGCGCCGTCTCGCCCAATCATCCCCTGGCCGAGGAACTCGCCGCCAACGACCCGGCCCTGGCCGCCTTCATTGCCGAATGCAACAGCATGGGGACCAGCGAAGAGGCCATGGAGCGGGCCGAAAAGAAGGGCTACCTGACGCCGCTCAAGGCGCTGCATCCCTTCACTGAAGGCCGCGAGCTGGACATTTACGTGGCCAACTTCGTGCTCATGGAATACGGCGCCGGCGCGATCTTCGGCTGCCCGGCCCACGACCAGCGCGACTTGGATTTCGCCCGCAAGTACGGCATCGACGTGATTCCCGTGGTCGCCCCGGCCGATGTGGCGGCGGCGGACATGACCATCGACGACGAGGCCTATCTCGGCGAGGGCGTGGCGATCAATTCACAGTTTCTCGACGGCCTGTCCATTGACGAGGCCAAGGATATGGCCGCCGACCGCATGGCCGATCGGGGCCAGGGCGAGCGCACGGTGAGTTACCGGCTGCGCGATTGGGGGGTGTCCCGTCAGCGCTACTGGGGCTGTCCGATCCCCTTCATCCTGTGTGACGACTGCGGCACCGTGCCGGTGCCCGAAGACCAACTGCCGGTGACCCTGCCCGAGGACGTCGATTTCGATGAGCCGGGCAATCCCCTGGCCCGTCACCCGACCTGGAAGCATGTGAATTGCCCGACCTGCGGCAAGGCCGCCCAACGGGAGACCGACACCTTCGATACGTTCTTCGAATCGTCGTGGTATTTCGTGCGCTTCGCCTGTGCCCAGGCCGACCAGCCGGTGGACCGGGCGGCGGTGGATTACTGGTTGCCGGTGGATCAGTACATCGGTGGTATCGAGCATGCGGTGCTGCATCTGCTTTATTCGCGCTTCTTCGTGCGGGCCATGCGCGACTGCGGCTATCTCGCATTTGACGAACCCTTCGCCGGGCTGTTGACCCAGGGCATGGTATGCCACCAGACCTTCCAGGACGAAGCGGGTAATTGGCTCTTCCCCGACCAGACACGGCCGGTGGATGGCGGCGGCTTCGTGCACGCGGAAAGCGGCGCACCGGTGACCGCCGGGCGTTCGGAGAAGATGAGCAAATCGCGCAAGAACGTGGTCGATCCCGAAGCGATTATTGGAAGCTATGGTGCTGATACAGCACGTTTATTCATGCTTTCCGACAGCCCGCCGGAACGCGATTTGGAATGGAGCGAAACTGGCGTCGAGGGGGCCTGGCGTTATCTCAACCGGCTGTGGCGGATGGTCGCCGAGGCGCGGTTGGACCTGGGGGCCGTCGGCGGGGCCCAGCCAAACCACATGGACCCGGCCGTGGAAGCGGTGCATCAGGCGGTTCATAAGGCGATCGACGCGACCACAAGCGACCTGGACCGGTTTCATTTCAACCGCGCCGTGGCCCGTATTCGCGAGTTAACCAACGAGCTCGACAAACTCGAAGCCACCATGGCGGGCGCCGGCTGGGTCATGCGCGAAGGGCTTGAGGCGATTGTCCGCCTGATCGGACCCATGACGCCCCATGTGGCCGAGGACTTGTGGCAGCGGCTGGGTCACCAAGCGCTGCTGGCGGAGATCGCCTGGCCCGAAGCCGAGGCGGCGTTGCTGACCGACGAAACGGTGACCGTCGCGGTACAGGTCAACGGCAAGCTGCGCGGCACCATCGAGCTTGGCGTTGATGCGGACAAGGAAACCGCCGAGTCGACCGCCCTCAACGATCCGGCAATCGTCCGGGCGCTGGCAGGCAAAACACCGCGCCGGGTCATCGTCGTGCCAAACCGCATCGTCAACGTGGTGATCTAAGCGTGATGGCACGGTCTCGACCAGGGGTGTTGTCGGGGCGCCGCGAATTTTTGCGCCGCGGGGTGGCCTCTCTAACCATCTTTGGTTGCGGCCTGGTCCTCGCGGCGTGCGGGTTTCGCCCGCTCTACGGCGAACGCGCCGGCGGCTCGGCGGCGGTCGACCTGGCGTCGGTACAAATCAGCGCTATCGACGACCGTTTGGGACAGATTCTTCGTAATGATCTGATTGAGCGCTTGAGCCCATTGGGCGAGCCGACATCGCCCCGCTATGGCCTTCGCGCGTCACTCTCGGAGTCGAGTGCGGCTCTCGCCATTCAACAGGACACGACGATTACGCGCTACGACCAACGGATCAGTGTGAGTTTCCTGCTTGTGGAACTGACCACCGGGGTGGTGATCTTTGGCGGCCAGTCACGTGCGATTGGCGGCTATGACGCCGTGCGCTCGGATTTCGCCACCCTGACTGCGCAACAGGATGCGGCGAGGCGCACGGTGCGCGAGGTCGCCGAGGATATCCGGGCCCAGCTCGCGGCGTTCTTCGCCGGTCGCCAGGGCGGCAGCTAGTGGACAGAATTGAGCGCGCCGGGTGGTGAAGTTCTCCGCATCCAAGGTCGACGGCTTCATGCGCGCGCCCGACCCGGCGGTGCGGGCCGTTCTGCTTTATGGTCCGGACGACGGTCTGGTGCGCGAGCGCGCCGATATGTTGACCGGACAGGTTGTCGAGGACATCGCCGATCCGTTCCGGGTGACCGAATTGACCCCGGCCAGTCTCAAGGAGGATCCGGCTCGACTGGCCGATGAAGCGGCGGCCTTGTCCATGACCGGCGGCCGCCGGGTGGTGCGGTTGCGACCGGCTGGTGATGGCGAGAGTGAGGCTCTAAAGACGTTTTTCGCGGATTTGCCCGGCGAGGCGCTGGTGGTGGTCGAGGCCGGCGAATTGCCCCCTCGTTCCAAGCTGCGTAAGGCCTTCGAGGGCGCCAGGAACGGCGCCGCCCTGCCCTGCTATTTCGATGAAGACGCCGGGCTGCGCCGGGTTATCGAGGAAACTCTTGTGCCGGGCGGGTTCTCGGTTGAACCGGCGGCCGAGCGTTATCTCGCCGCGGTGCTCGGCGGCAATCGGCTGATGACCCGGGGCGAGTTGGAAAAGCTGGCGCTTTTTATGGGCGACGAGCGCCGCATCACCCTGGACCATGCCGAGGCCTGTATCGGCGACAGTTCCGTGCTGACCCTGGACGCGGTGGTCATCGCGGCCGGCGCCGGCGACAGTGCCGGCGTCGAGCGAGGCTTGACCCGCGCTTATCTCGAAGGCACGTCGCCGGTGGCGGTACTGCGGGCCGCGGCCCGTCATCTCCAGCGGCTTCACCTGGCGGCGGGGGCCCGGGCCCGGGGCGAGTCGGTTCAAGGCGCGCTGCGGGGCTTCCGCCCCCCGCTACACTATAAAATTGAAAAAGCCTTGCAGTCACAGATTGATCGCTGGCCCCTGGCGCGGGTCGCCGGGGCGATGGACCTGGTGCTTGATGCAGAGCGCGATTGCAAGACCACGGGGATGCCGGCCGAGGTTGTCTGCAGCCGCGCCCTAATGCGGGTAGCGCAGGCCGCGCGCGCCGCCGCCCGGCGATAGCGGCTTGGGTCGCCCAGCCCCGTCGAATTGTTCAGGTCGGGTTGTTGGACGCGGCGGCGGGCTTAGGTCTGACCGAGACGCTTGAGCACGTCGTCGAGTTCACTGAGTGTTTTGTAGTGGATCGTCATGGTGCCGCCGGACGCCTTGTGATCGATCTTGACCGTGAGGCCAAGCAGATCACCGAGACTGCGCTCGATGGCCACCGTGTTGGCATCCGCTGGCGGGTTCGGTTTGCTCTTTGACCCGGTTGTCCCGGTCTGGGTGCGCCGCACTAAACCCTCGGTTTGCCGCACATTGAGACCCTTGGCGACGACCACGCCGGCCAGCGCGACAGGATCAGCAGCACCAAGCAAAGCACGGCCATGGCCGGCGCTCAGCCTGTGCTCATCGATCATCGCCTTGACCGGGTCGGGAAGGCCCAGGAGCCGTAGGGTATTGGCCACATGGCTGCGGCTCTTGCCGATGATTTTGCCCAGGTCATCCTGGCTATGGTCGAACTCATCCATCAGGCGGCGATAGCCGGCGGCCTCTTCCAGGGGCGTCAGGTCCTCACGCTGGACGTTCTCCACCAGGCCGACTTCGAGGGCTTCGCGGTCGGACATGTCGCGGATCACCACCGGTACTTCGTGGAGCTTCGCGACCTGGGCCGCGCGCCACCGCCGCTCACCGGCGACAATCTCGTAGGCGCCCGGATTCTGGCTGTCTTCGCGGACGATCAGGGGTTGAAGAACACCTTTGGCTCGTATTGACTCTGCAAGGGCGTTGATCTCCGCTTTGTCGAAATGACGGCGGGGCTGGCCGGGGCCGGGCCGAAGGAATTCCACGGGCACGGTCTGCCCCGTCGCGGCGCCGGGACCCTTCCAGGCGTTGGTATCCACATCGGCAAGCAGAGCGGACAAGCCCTTGGCCAGACCACGGCGCGGCGCGCGCCCACGGTC
>JAYGEF010000159.1:0-8382 GCA_046582535.1 Alphaproteobacteria bacterium | reverse complement strand
ATGCGGGCAGCCGCTGGGTGTTCTGGTTGACCGCCATGATCATGTTCGGCGCCATCGCCACGGTGTTCGGCACCCGGCCGACACGCGGCCCGAAAAGCACAGAAGGGATTGAGTTATGACCACCCTGGTTCGTGGCAAGTGGGTGATTACCGGTGGCGCCCAAGACGATCCGGTGCTGTCCGACGGCGCCGTTGTTATCGAAGGCGGGACAATCGCCGAGGTCGGCCCGTGGCATACCGTCAACGCAAATTATCCCGATGCCGAGGTGTTGGGTTCTCCCGATGCGGTGGTGTTGCCCGGGCTGATCAACGCCCATCATCATGGCTCGGGGCTGGCCACGGTCCAGGAGGGGGTCTGGGACGACCTGCTGGAGCCGTGGATTCTCGACCACGCTCGCCAGCGGCCCCGGGACGGTCGCCTCGACGTATTGCTCAGCGCCGCCCGGCAATTACGCTCGGGCGTGACCACCGTGGTCGATGTCCATTCCGGCGGCGACAGCGCCAAGGGCTATGATAATACAGTGCGGGCCAAGCTTGCCGCCTATGATCAGACCGGCATGCGCGTTGCTTTCACCCCCGGCTATCGCACGCAAAGCTATATCGTCGCCGGCGCCGGCGAGGACGCGCGCTTTATCGATTCCCTGCCTGATGACGCAAAGGCTTATGCCGAGAGCCTGATGCCGGGGCCTGACGTCATGAGCGAAGACGACTACATGGCAATTATGGACGAGGCTCACGAGGCCTACGCCGACAATCCACGGGTCGATGTCTGGTTCGGGCCGCCGGGACCGCAATGGGTGTCCGATGGGTTCATGCAACGCATGGCCGAGCGCGCGGAGGCCCTGGATACGGGCATTCAGACCCACGTCAACGAGAGCTACTACGAGAAGCTCCATGGCCTGAAGTTCTACGGTAAGCCCACGGTGTGCCATTTGCGCGATCTCGGCGTGTTGTCGCCGCGCTTCTCCATCGCCCACGGGGTGTGGCTGACCGATGCGGAAATCACCGACCTTGTCGAGACCGGCGCAGGGGTGAGCCACAATCCGAGCTCGAACATGCGTCTGCGGGCCGGCATCGCGCCGCTCAACGCCCTGCTTGAAGCCGGCGTCACCACGGCCATGGGCATGGACGGCACCACTATCAATGACGACGAGGACATGTTCGCGGAAATGCGCCTCGCCATGCGTCTGTCGCGGACGCCCAAGCTCGGGATGCCGGCGCCTGATCCAGCCCGCGTGTTCCAGGCGGCCACGGCCGGCGGCGCTAGGTTGTTGCGCAAGGAAACCAGCCTGGGACAGCTCAAAGCGGGTTTCGCCGCCGACGTGGTGATCGCCAACAGCCGGCCCCTGACGTTCCCCTGGGTGGCGCCGGATGTAGACGCCCGCGAACTGGCGCTTATGAAACTCAGCGCGCGCGATGTGGAAACCGTATTGGTCGCCGGCGAGGTCGTGGTCAGCGATGGCCAGCCGACCCGCATTGACGTCGAAGGCGCCGGGCGGGAACTTGCCGAACGGCTGGCCGCCGCGCCAGACCGCACCGAGGCGGCCCGCATGATCGATGTGCTGAAACCGCATCTGAATGCCTGGTATATGGCTTGGGAGGTGCCCGAGGCCACGCCCTACATCACCTACAATTCACGGGACTGAGGAGTGGAGCAATGGAACTCAACGCCGGTCTGAGAAAATCCGCGGTGGTCCACACCGCGGATATGGAATGGCAGGCGAGTCCAAGTCCGTCCGTGTGGCGCAAGCGTCTCGACCTGGCCGGCGAGGCCGAGACCAGCCGGGTTACCTCGGTGGTACGCTACGACGCGGATAGCGCTTTTGCATCCCATCCGCATCCGGGCGGCGAGGAGATCCTGGTGCTTGACGGGGTATTCTCCGACGAGCACGGCGACTACCGGGCTGGTAGCTATCTGCTCAATCCGGATGGCTTCGAGCACGCGCCGTTCTCAAAACCGGGCTGCGTGCTATTCGTCAAGCTGCGGCAGTATCCCGGCCTCGACCGGCAACAGATCGCCGTCGATACCAACCTGGGCGAATGGCAGTCCAGTTCGGTGCCCGGTGTGACGCGCATGGCGCTTTACGGCGAGGACAGTCATCCGGAAGCCATGAGCCTGGTCCGTTTCGACTCCGGCGCCCAGGTCCCCGACCATGGCCACCCGGCCGGCGAAGAAATTTTTGTACTCGACGGCGACCTCGCGGACGACAACGGCGAATACGCCACGGGAAGCTGGATTCGCTACCCGGCCGGCAGCCGCCATGCGGTGTCATCCAAAAGCGGCTGCACTATCTACGTCAAGAGCGGCCATCTACCGGCATAAACCGCCATCTTCACCTAGTGCAGCCGGGCCTGGACCAACAGGCCCCTGATGGTTTTCTCGCCAAGCATTTTGCAGGCCTCAAGCCGGTGTAGCCCTTCCACCAGCACGTAACGCTTGCCGTCCTCGCGCACCATGATGGCGGTGCGTTGGCCTTCCTCGAGGATACTTTCGGCGATCTCTTCGACGGTCTTGGGGTCGAGAGTGGCGCGCCGCTTGATCGGCACATAGATGTCGGCGGTATTGAACTCCTGCTCTTCCATCATCGGCACGGCGTGTTCTCCTCCGGTTTTGAGTCACTCTAACACTCCCCGGAGGTGAGACCTATCCCTTGCGGTAGTCTGCCTGGGCGGCGAGAATGGCGCCTCATGTAACCGGGAATGACAAGGCAAATTAATGGCGCGTATTGCAATCGGCGGCTTCCAGCACGAGACCAACACCTTCGCGCCGGCGTTGGCGACATTTTATGAATTCGAACGCCACGACGGCTGGCCTGGCCTGACCCGCGGCCCAGGAATTATCGATGCGGTCGCCGGCATGTCCATGCCCCTCAACGGTTTCATCACCGCGGCCAAGGACCATCACGATCTGGTGCCGATGATTTATTGTTCGGCGGAGCCATCGTCCTTCGTCACCCGCGACGCCTTCGAGCGCATCACCGCCATGCTGTGCGAGGACCTGGCCGCCAAGGGGCCGTACGACGGGGTCTACCTCGATCTTCACGGCGCCATGGTGGTCGAGCACTATCAGGACGGCGAGGGCGAAGTATTGCGCCGGGTGCGCGAGGTGGTCGGTACCGACATTCCGGTCGTCGCCAGTCTCGACCTCCATGCCAATGTCACCGAGGCCATGGTCGAGCACGCTTCCGCCCTGACGATTTATCGCACCTACCCGCACATCGATATGGAGCCCACCGCGGCACGCGCCTGCGCCTTGCTCGACCGCCTTCTGGCCGGCGAGACATTCGCCAAGGCATTTCGCAAGGCGCCGTTCCTGGTGCCGCTGACTGCCCAATGCACTGACTTCGAGCCCAATCGGTCGCTTTATCAGCGAGCCGCCGAGATGGAAGGGGACGCGGCGGCGAGCGTCGATCTGGCCCTCGGCTTTCCGCCCGCTGACATTTTCGAATGCGGCCTTGGCGTGGTTGCCTACGACAGCGATCAGGGCCGGGCCGACAGCGCCGCCGATGAGCTGTTCGCAGCCTTGCTTGAGGCCGAGGCGGCGTTTGACAACCCCATCGTCGATGCCGATGAAGCGGTGCGCCGGGCCATGGCCAACGGCGCCAGTGGCCCGGTGGTACTGGCCGACGCCCAGGACAACCCTGGCGCCGGCGCCAGTTCGGACACGGTCGGACTATTGGATGCTTTGGTGCGGGGTGGCGCCCAGGGCGCGGTACTTGCGATTCTTGACGATACAGAGATTGCCGCCAAGGCCCATGAGGTCGGTATCGGCGCCAGCTTCGACGGCGACTTGGGTGGTAAATCCGGCATGCCGGGGCAGAGTCCCCACGGCGGACGGTTCCGGGTTGACGCCCTGGGCGATGGCTGCTTCACCTGCTACGGCGACATGTATCGCGGGGTCACCACCAACCTCGGCGCCATGGCGTTGCTCACCGTTGAGGATGGCGCGTCCGATGTGCGGGTCATCGTCGGCAGCAGCCGTTTCCAGTGCCTCGATCAGGCGATCTTTCGCCATCTCGGCGTCGAGCCCACGGAGCAGAAAATTCTGGCGGTGAAAAGCTCGGTCCATTTCCGTGCCGACTTCGACCCCATCGCCTCGGAGATCATCGCCGTTGATGCGCCGGGCAGCCACCCTTGCCGGCTTGAAGGGCTGGATTACAAGAACCTGCGCGACGGTGTGCGTCTCGGCGC
The DNA here is from genome assembly GCA_046582535.1 of Alphaproteobacteria bacterium. Lineage (GTDB taxonomy): Bacteria > Pseudomonadota > Alphaproteobacteria > JAAXGF01 > JAAXGF01 > JAYZAP01. Next base: position 4,192 of record JAYGEF010000159.1, on the reverse strand, counting down.
CATGGGACCGGTCTTCAACCGCAACGGATAGGGGAGAGTCGCCATGCCATCCAACAGCCTGCGCATTGATGCGCTGACCCCGACCATCGGCGCCGAGGTCTCCGGTGTCGACCTCACCGAGCCGCTCAATGACGACACGGTTGAGGACATTCACCAGGCCATGCTGCGGCACCAGGTGTTGTTCTTCCGCGATCAGGCGTTGGATCTGGATACCCTGTCGGCCTTTGGCTTGCGTTTCGGGGCGCCCCATACTCATCCGAGCCATCCGGATGAACCCGGCTACCGCGGCATCATGAAGCTCCATACGGACGCCCAATCGAAAACCTATGGCGGGCGCAAGTGGCACTCGGACGTGACCTGCGATGTGGCCCCGCCCATGGCCAGTATCCTGCACCTTCATCAGGTTCCCGAGACCGGTGGCGATACCCTGTTCGGCAATATGGTTGCGGCCTATGAAGCGTTATCGCCGACCTTGCAGGCCATGCTGGCGAACCTCACGGCGCTGCACACGTCGAAGGCCAACTTTCTCGGCTATTACGGCTCCAAGGACGACGACTTGCGCGACGGCGACTACCCCGAGGCCGAACATCCGGTTATCCGCACCCATCCCGAGACGGGGCGCAAGGCGCTGTTCGTCAACGAGATTTTCACGTCGCATATGATCGGGCTGGAACCCGAACTGAGCCGCCAGATTCTCGACTTCCTGTATGGCCACATCAGAGAGCCGCGCTTCCAATGCCGGTTCCGTTGGCGGCCAAACTCGGTGGCGTTCTGGGACAATCGTTCGACCCAGCACCTCGCTATGTGGGACTACTTTCCGGAAACCCGATCGGGGCACCGCTTCACGGTCCGCGGTGACCGGCCAATCTAGCAACAGTGAGATCCATTACATGCAAGCCAATCGAATAGACCTCTACAGCGACACCCAGAGCCGGCCCACCGACGCCATGCGCAAGGCCATGGCCGAGGCCCCGGTGGGCGACGAGCAACGCGGCGAAGACCCCAGCGTCAATCAGCTTTGCGCCATGACCGCCGAATTGCTGGGCAAGGAGGCGGCGGTGTTCCTGCCGTCCGGCACCATGTGTAATGAGATCGCCATCCTGCTCCATTGCCGCCCGGGCGACGAGATTATCGCTGACCAGACCGCTCATATCATCAATGCCGAGGGCGGTGGTCCGGCGGCGTTTGCCGGTGCTCTGATACGCCCCCTCGATGGCGACCGTGGCATCTATACGGCTGACCAGGCCGAGGCGGCGATCCGCGACAAAGGGCGCTACACCCCCAACAGCAGCATGATCGAAATCGAGCAGACCTCGAATTTTGGTGGCGGCACCATATGGCCTCTGGCGGCTATCGAAGCGGTTGCCGAAGTTGCCCGGCGGCACGGTCTGGCCCTGCACATGGATGGCGCCCGCATGCTCAACGCCGTGGTCGCGTCTGGGGTGGCGGCAAATGACTACGCGGCACCGTTCGATAGTCTATGGATCGACCTGAGCAAAGGCCTTGGCTGCCCGGTGGGTGCGGTGCTGGCGGGTTCGTCCGAGTTCATCGAACGGGCCTGGAAGTGGAAGCAGCGCATGGGCGGCGCCATGCGCCAGGCCGGCATTATCGCCGCCGCCGGCGTTCACGCCCTTGAGCATCACGTGGATCGCCTCGCCGAGGACAATGGCAACGCCCGCCACTTCGCCGACCTCATCGCCGATGTGCCGGGCATCACCATCGACCCCGAGACCGTGGAGACCAATATCGTCTTCTTCGACGTGGCGGGGGCGGAACAATCCGCGCCAGAGATCGCCGAAGGCCTCGCCGCTCATGGTGTCCGTATCGGCCCCATGGGCGACACCACCATGCGCGCGGTCACCAACCTGGATGTAGATCGGGCGATGATCGAAGAGGCGGCGGGCGCCCTGAGGACCGTGGTGACCGGCGTCTGAGCTGGTCAGGCCGCCTTGCTGGCCCGTTGATTGAAGGCTGCGATGATCTCGTCACTTTGGCGCCGCGCGCCGGTTTGCAGGTATTCCATGGCGTCGAGGGCGGCGTCGTGGCGATAGTCGCTTGAGCCGCCGGTGCAATCCTCGATTACCCGGGTGTAGTAGTCGTTCTGATGGGCGTCGGCGAAGGTGTAGTGGACGCAGACGTCGGTCAGCCCGCCCATGAGGATCAGGGTGTTGGCCTTGAGGCCCCTGAGCAGAATTTCCAGCTCGGTGCCGAAGAAGCACGAGTAGCGCCGCTTGACGATGTGGAATTCGTTGTCGCCCTGGGGCCGGAAATCCGGGTGCAGTTCGGTCGAGGCCCAGTCCTCGTGGCAGTGGACATCCTCGACGCCGTCGAGTTCGCGGCCGTAGTCGACCATGCTGCGGCGGTGGACTTCCTGGAAGAAGATAATCGGAATGCCGGCGGCCCGTGCGGCATCAACCACCAGGCGCGCCCGACGAACCCGTTCGTCGGCGCCGTCCATGTGAGGGATGCCGGGGTCGCCGCCCTGAATATCAACGCTGATGAGGACAGGTTGGCCTTCGATCATTTTGGGCATGGCACTGGCTCCTGGCGTGAGGTGGTCTTTAGGTCTTAGCCACAACCGCCCACACGGTCAATTGAACTATCAACCCCCGAGCGCCTCCGCGACGGCGTTGAAGGCGCGGAACATATTGTCGTCCAACGCCTCTTCGGTGGCCATGGGATGGGAAGACTGCTTGGCAAAGACTATGCCCGAGGACGGGTCCACATAGACCGACTGGCCGTGAATGCCGAGGCCGCAATAGGCGCCGTTGCCCATGATGTACCACTTCGACCGGTAGACCGTGTTGGGCATGGATTCCGACATCTCGCCGGCCGCCCAGGCGCTGGGGTCGCCGTTCTCGCGCATATCGCGGATCCACCATTCGGGGATAATCTGGCGGTTGTTGGCGAGACCGCCTTCCAGATGCATCTGGCCGAACCGCGCCAGGTCGCGCAGGGTGACGCAAATACCGCCGGCCGGGCGCGGCGCGCCCAGTGGGTCGACCGCCACATAGGCATCGAACTCCGCGCCCATGGGGGCCCATAATTCCCGGCCGAGCAAAACGTTGAACGGTGTATCGGTGGCGCGCTCGAGCACCCAGCCGAGCAGGTCGCTGTTGGGCGAGACGTAGTGGAACTTGGCGCCGTGTTTGCCGTCCTTGGTCAGGCTTGGCAGGAACTCGCGGAGATATTTCGGCACCGTGCCGGCTGGGGACGGGTTCCAGCCGGTGGCCATGCGGTAGCGGGCAAAGTCGCCTTCGGTGTCGGTGTAGTCCTCGACGAAGTTGACCCCTACGGTCATGTCGAGCAGATGGCGCACTGTGGCGTCGCCGTAGGTCGAGCCCGCGACTTCGGGCACATAGTCGGCGATCGGCGCGTCCGAGTCGAGCTGGCCGCGGTCGACGACGATGCCGGTGAGTGAGGCGGTTACCGACTTGCTGACCGAGAAGATGATGTGGCGGGAATCTGGCGCCATGCCGTTGAAATAGCGCTCGCTGACCACATGGCCACCCATGAGGGCGATGAAACCGTCGGTGTAACTGTCCAGGAGATATTGCCCGACTGTGGTCTCGTTACCGCCGAGGCTCTCGAAGGCGATGGCGTCGAGATCATGGATGTCGCGCCCGAATTGCTCCGCCGCCCCCCGGCCGCAGCTGATCGGGGCCACCGGCACCACCTGACTGACGTTCTGAAAACCCCAGCGGTTGTGCGGCGCGTCGCGCCAGTTGGCCAGAGTGACCTGATTCTCGGGTGCCGGCGGAAAGCCGCGCATGATGTTGTTTCTGCTCATTTGCCTGTGCCTTCTGAAAAAGAGAGGGGCCCCGCGTCCTGCAGGGCCCCGTATTGCGTATCCGATGGCGTTTAGGTGCCGGCCTCGGCCTTGATTTCGTCGAACAGACGGATGTGCTCTTCCTTCAGCTCGGTGGGCACGTAATCATAGGAGTGTGAGCCGGCAAGCGAGACCTCCGGCGTTGTCATGTTGAGTTGTGCGAGCAGTGCCGGATCGACCGTGTCGAACGCGGCCTGGGTTGAGTGACCGTAGTTGTAAGTTTCGATCATCGCCTTGCCCGCCTCGGGGGTGAGATGGGCGTCGATGAAGTCGTGGACCGCGGCAACGTCGCCTTCACGGTTGGCCCGCGCCAGTCCGCAGGAGAAGCTTATCAGCCCTTCCTTCGGGTTGGCCCACCTGAAC
>JAYGEF010000488.1:0-2729 GCA_046582535.1 Alphaproteobacteria bacterium | reverse complement strand
GGGACGCTTTACGAGGCCTGCTTCGCCACCCTGACCCACTCCATGGGACCCGGCGCACGGCGGGCCATAACCCTGGTCACCCTGGTCGCCGGGCTGGCTGGCACGGTGTCGTTTCCCAGCGCTCATATGCTGACCGAGCTGGTCGGCTGGCGCGGTACGGTCCTGGTTTTCGCCGGCGCTATTCTGGTCATCGCCGTGCCGCTGATCTGGAGCGCCTGCCGACTTGCCGAAAGCCAGGCCGAAACCCACGCGCTGGCGCCCAGCCCGAGCGCCCGCCAGGCCCTGTCGGTGGTGCGCTCGAAAACCTTCTGGCTGCTCGCCATTGCCTTCACCGCACTGACCATGGACCACGTCATGATTCTCAGCCATATCCTGACGCTGCTCGCCGACCGCGGCGTGCCGTCGCAAGCCGCGGTGCTGGCCGCCTCGATGATCGGCCCCATGCAGGTTGCCGGCCGGCTCGCCATGATGGCGGCCGAGCGTCATGTCTCGATCCGACTGATATCCCTGGGCAGCTTCGCCGCCGTGGGGATTTCCGCCGTCTTCCTGCTCGGCGCCGGCGCGGTACCCGGCCTGATCGTCGGCTTCGTCATCTTCCAGGGCGCCGGCTTCGGTGTCGAAAGCATCGTCAAGCCGTTGGTTACCGCGACGCTGCTCGGGCGGCGCAATTTCGGCGTGGTGGCGGGCATGCTCGCCGTGGCGGTTGGCGGCGGCGCAGCCCTGGCGCCGACCGTGGCGGCGGTGATCTGGCGCATCGGCGGCTACGATTTGGTTCTTATGGTCGCCCTCGCCCTGGTGGCGGTCGCCCTGACAGCGCTGGCCGCCGCCTGGCGTTCTGCCGCGCCGGTGGCGCCAGCGTCAGATGACAGCTAGCCGCCGCTCCCCCATACTCGCGATGAATTACGGCTGATACCGGTTTTTGACGATGGACAGTCATGGCGTCACCATGGGTTGGTTACGAACATTGGGCCTGCTGGCACTCCTCGGCGCCTGCGCTCCTCACATCGAGATGGCTGGGCCGCCGGTGATGGCGCCGACACTCAACGCCGATCACATTATCGCTGCCGACGGCGCCCGCCTGCCAATGCGCCTGTGGCCGGCCGAGGGCGAGGCGCGGGCGGTGGTGTTGGCCGTCCACGGCTTCAACGACTATTCCAACGCTTTCACGGCGCCCGCCGCCTACTGGGCGGCCCGGGGCATCACCACTTATGCCTACGACCAGCGCGGCTTCGGCCAGACCGCCAACCACGGCCTGTGGCCCGGCGTCGAGACCATGGTCGACGACCTGCGCATGGCCGCCACACTGATTGCCGCGCGCCATCCGGACAAACCGCTCTATCTGGTCGGCGAGAGCATGGGTGGGGCGGCGACCATGGTGCTCATGGCCGGGCCCAAGCCGCCCAGTATCGACGGCATGGTGCTGGTCGCCCCGGCGGTGTGGGGCTGGCAGACCATGAACCCGCTGTACAAGGCCGGCCTGTGGCTCGGCGCTCATACGGTGCCGTGGTTCAAGCCCAGCGGCCGCGGCCTCGGCATCAAACCGTCGAACAACCGCGATATGCTGGTGGCCCTGTCACAGGACCCCTACATCATCAAGCATACCCGCATCGATAGCCTCTACGGCCTGGTCAACCCCATGGACGCCGCCTTCGACGCCGCCTCCGTGCTATCGACCCCGGCCCTGGTGCAATACGGCGCCCACGACGACCTGGTGCCCAAGAAACCAACCCACGACATGCTGCAACGCCTCACCGCGCCCCACCGCCTGGCGCTCTACGACACCGGCTACCACATGCTACTCCGCGACTTGGACCCGGGACCGGTCCTGGCCGACATCGCCGCCTGGATCACCGACCCGGCCGCGCCGCTCCCGTCGGGGCGCGAGAGCGAGGCGGGGCAGGTGTTGGCGGGGGAGTGAGAAACGCGCCTACTTCGGCTGCGGCACGATCCTCAGGTACGGCTTCGGCGCGTTCCAGCCGTCGGGGAACATTTCCTTGGCGGCTTCGTCTTTGACCGCCGGGACGATGATGACGTCGTCGCCGTTCTTCCAGTTGGCCGGGGTCGCCACTTTGTGGGTTGCCGTCAACTGGCAAGAGTCGATGACCCGGAGGATCTCGTCGAAGTTGCGTCCCGTGCTCATGGGATAGGTGATCATCAGTTTGACCGCCTTGTCCGGGCCGATGATGTAGACGTTGCGCACGGTGGCGTTGTCGGCGGCGGTGCGCTCCTTGGCCTGGCCCTTGGCGTTGGGGTGGATCATGCCGTAGAGCTTGGCGACCGTCAGGTCGGAATCGCCGATCATCGGGTAGTTCGGGGCGTGGCCCTGGGTCTCCTCGATATCTTTCGACCAGGCCTTGTGGTCGTCGACGGAGTCGATGCTGATGCCGATGATCTTGACGTTGCGCTTGTCGAACTCGGGCTTGAGTCTGGCCACGGTGCCGAGTTCAGTGGTGCAGACCGGCGTGAAGTCCTTGGGGTGTGAAAACATCATCACCCAACTATCGCCGATCCAGTCATGGAAATTGATCGTGCCCTCGGTGGTCTCGGCGGTGAAATCAGGCACTGTATCGCCTATTTGCACTGTCATTGGTCCTCTCCCTCCCGGTGTCGGTTGATTGTATTGATAGTTGCCATAGGAGATAAATTTGCGCCGATTGTGGCAAGTGATCAAGTCACTGTTTCGTGCGCCGCCATGGCTTCTCAGTCCGAGTAGACCAGCAACACCAGCG
>JAYGEF010000450.1:0-3849 GCA_046582535.1 Alphaproteobacteria bacterium | reverse complement strand
GTCGAGCAGAAACTCGACGGAATATTCTTCTTCCATTGTCACGGCTCCTTAGGTGCCAGCCCGGTCGCGGTGCAGCACGCCCACTCGTTGTCGATACCGCAGGCGGTCCACAGCCCGCCGATTTCGTCCCTCAGGGACGTGGTGCGCGCCGACCAACGGTCTCTACCGTAGGCCGACGCGCCGAACGTGGTTTTGGTTTCTTTCATTGTGTTCGGCCTATTTTGACGTTCACCGTTGGTGAACTGCGTTCAAGCGCTCAGTCTTTGTGTTTACACAGTCTGGGGCTCCCGCCGAACGGTCGGCGACCCGCAGTCGCGGGCTGAAAGTAGGCGAGCGCGGATTCCAGCGGTCATCGTTTTGACCGCTGGCAAGCGCGAACGCGCGTCGCCGCTTATGCGGCGTGAGCCCCAGACTGTGTGAATACAAGAGTGGGCGCTTGAACGCGCTTTCCAAAAAGCGAGTCTTACTCCTCGAACTGGGTTTCACGCCAGCGGATGGCGGCGGAGAGGCCTTCCTCCTTGGTGATCCGGTTGAAGGTGACGTAGACCTCGGTTGGCGTCGAGTCGAGCATGGCGCCCTGGTCGATGCCCACGTCGATGGCGTTGCGCAGGCCGGCGATTTCGGCGCCCCGATTGATCGCTGCCTTGGTGGTGCGCAGGCCTTCCTGGGAAATCGACGCGGCGCGCCGGGCGTAGCGGTAGGTCTCCTCTTCCAGCTTGTCGTCGGCGAAAACCCGGTTGACCATGCCGCACTCGCGAGCTTCCTCGGCGCTCAGGTAGTCGCCGGTGTAGAGGATCTCGCGGGCCTTCTTGAGGCCGATGATCCACGGCATGATCATCGCCGGCGGCGCCGTCGAGAAGCGAATTTCCGGCTCGCCGAACTGGGCGTTGTCGGAGGCGAAGGTGACGCAGCACATCATCGCCAGCTCGCAGCTGCCGGCCAGGCAATAGCCGCGCACCATGGCGATGACCGGCTTGGTGCAGTCCCACGGCGCGAACTCGTAGTCGACGCAATACTGCAGCATGTTGCGCGCGCCGAGAACGCCCTCGTCGCCCTTGTAGACCGAACTCCAGCTCTCTTTGAGGTCATAGCCGGCGCCGAAGTGGGGGCCGTTGTGGTTCAGCACGATGACATTGATGTCGCGGTCGTTCTCGGCGTCTTTCAAGGCCTTGGGCAACTCGTCCATCATCTTGAAGTTCATGGCGTTCATCGCCTTGGGGCGATTGAGCGTGATGGTCGCGATGGCGCCGTCCTTTTTATATTCGATGGTTTCCCACATGGGTGGTCTCCTCTCGGGTTATGGATTCTAAACCATCGGCCAAGTAATTGGCCGATGGGCGTTCAAGCGCCCAATCTTGTGTCCACACAAACTGGGGCTCACGCCGCATAAGCGGCGACGCGCGGTCGCGCTTGCCAGCGGTCGAGAATTGACCACTGGAATTCTTCCTACCTACTTTCAGCCCGCGACTGCGGGTCGCCGATCGTTCGGCGGGAGCCTGCGTGGCGATTGAACGTCCATCGGTCATGCGTCATGACCGATGGTATGAGTCGGCACGACCAGAGCATCAACAGCGATGCAGCCGTTCGGGCCGGCGATGACCGGATTGGCGTCGAGTTCGCCGAGGACATCGGCGAGGGACGACGCGAGAACTGAAAGTTTGGCGATGGTAGCCGCCAGAGCGTCAATGTCGGCGGGCGCAGCGCCGCGGGCGCCGTCGAGCAGGGGGCGTAGCTTGAGGCCGTCGAGCAGACGGTGGGCCTCGGCGTCGCCAAAGGGCGCCAGGGCGCAGCGGCTGTCGTCGAGGTGTTCGACCAGGGCGCCGCCGGCGCCGACCATGACCATGGGCCCGAATTGATCGTCGATGATGATTCCCAGGGCCAACTCGACCCCCTTGGACGCCATGGGCGCGACCAGGCAGCGTGATCCGAGGCGACCGGCGATATGGTCATAGGCGGCGGCCACGGCGGCTTCGTCGCCAAGGCCAAGGGCAACACCGCCGACGTCGGACTTATGCTGGATGTCCGCCATGGCGGTCTTGAGCGCCACCGGATAGCCGAGCGCGGCGGCCGCCTCAATCGCCGCCTCGCGGCTCTCGATAACCAGGGTCGGGGTCACGTCGATGCCGAAATCACCGAGCAGGTCGAGACCCTCGGCCTCGTCAAGGGCTGTGCCGTCGGCCAAGCGCTGACGCCAACGATCTATGGTGGCGCCGGCGGGCGCCGATGGCGGCGGGCTGACCGGCCGCTCGCGGACGTCACGCATATCGAGCAGGCGGCGCACCGCCACCATGGCCGCCCGCCCGCCCTTGAGAACCGGCACTTGGGTGGTGCTCATACGCTGGGTCAGACACCGGTTCTCCGTGTTGCTTGCCAGGGAGGCCACGGCCACGGGTTTGTCGCTGCGGCCGGCGATGTCGAGGGCGGCGTTGCAATAGACTTCGTGTGTCGGCGAGCGGTCGTCGATGTCGGCGACCCACAGCGCAACCGCGGTGTCCGGGTCCTCAGCCAACGCTTCGAAGCAATGGCTGAAGATGCCCTCAAAATCGTTGCCGGTGCCCCAGGCGTCGAGCGGGTTGCCCGGCTCGAGGCCGTATTCCAGACGCTCGGCGAGGCGCGCCTTGGTGGTCTCGGAAATCTCGGCCAGGGGCAGGCCGACGCTGTCGGCGATATCGACCAGCAGTTCCCGTTCGCCGCCGGAATCATGGATCGAGGCGAGGCCGCCGCGGCCGGCCCGGCGCGGCCGGCTGACCAGTTGCAGGGTGGCGATAAGCTCATCCATGTCGTCGACGCGCAGCACACCGTAACGGTCGAACACCGCCTCGTAGGCGGCGTCGCTGCCGGCAATGGCGCCGGAATGGGTGGCGGCGAATCTGGCGCTGGCCTCGGAGCGCCCGACCTTGACGATGACCACGGGAATATCCCGCGCCGCCGCCTTCTCCAGGGCGACGGTAAAGCCCGCCGGGTCGCGCACGGTCTCGAGGAAGGCGCCGACCGCGCGGGTCGAGGGCATTTCCAGGGCGTAGTCGAGATAGTCGGCGGCGGTCACCGTCAACTCCTGGCCCGATGACACCAGCATGTTCCAGTTGATGCGGCCGGCAATGGCGGTCATGGCGATGGCCACCGAGCCCGACTGACTGATCATGGCGACGTCGCCGTCGGGCCAGCGGTCGCGGTTGCCGATGCTCACATGGGTGCGCGAGGCGGTGTTGTAGAAGCCCATGGAATTGCCGCCGCAGATCGGCATGCCAGCGTCCCGGGCCATGGCGGTCAGCCGTTCGGTGAGCACTGGCCCGTCTTGGGCCTCGTCCATATAGCAACTGGCGAAGATGGCGGCGGCGCCGGTGCCGCTGGCAATGGCGTCGCCCAAGGTCGCCTCAAGGCGCTCGTTGGCGACGCACAGCACCGCCAGGTCCACGGTCTGGGGAATGTCGCCGATGGTCGGATAGCAGTCCAGACCCTCGATTTCGTCGTAGCGCGGGTTGACCAGAAACACATCACCCTCGTAATCAGCGGTTAGGCAGGAATGGATCATGCCATTGCCGAAGGCGCCGTCCCGCGCCGAAGCCCCGACCAGGGCAATGGATCGGGGCGCCATGAGGGGGGACAGATAATGGGAGGCCAAAACGCAGGTCTTTCGAAAAATCGCCCGGAAAGAGAAAGCACGTTAGGGGTGATTGCAGGTCGGGGCAACCGGCGGACACGGTGAATCGACACCGACTGGTACGATTCCACGATCATGGCCCGCGGCAGGCGTGATTTGCTCGCCATGGCATAGGTCGATAACGATAAAGGAGAGAATGGCGCGCCCGGCGGGATTCGAACCCACGACCCCCAGATTAGGAATCTGGT
>JAYGEF010000098.1:0-32605 GCA_046582535.1 Alphaproteobacteria bacterium | reverse complement strand
TGCGCCCGGACTCAGCCAGCTATTGCCAATGGGTCGGGGCCGAGCTCAGCGCCGACAATCATCGCGCCCTCTATATTCCGGCGGGCTGCGCCCACGGCCTGCTGACCCTCGCGGACCACAGCGAGGTCTATTACCTCATGGGCGCCGCCTTTGTCCCCGACCTGGCCCGCGGCGTGCGCTGGAACGACCCGGCCTTCGCCATCGAGTGGCCCTTCGAGCCCGAGGTAATTTCCGAGCGCGACGCCGCCCTGCCGGATTTCATACGGTGAGCGGCACGGTGCTGGTGACCGGCGCCGGCGGCTTCGTCGGCCGCCAGGCGGTGGCCGCCCTGACCGCCAGGGGGTTCACGGTTCACGCGGCGGCGCGCACCCCGCCCCCTGATGATACGGTCGTCTGGCACCGGGCCGACCTGCTCTACGGCGCGGCGCGCGTGGCGTTGTTGGATACGGTGCGGCCGAGCCATCTGCTTCATCTCGCCTGGGAAACCCGCCACGGCTATTTTTGGTCGGCGCCTTCGAACCCGGCCTGGACCGAGGCCACCCTGGACCTGCTGCGCCGGTTTCGCCACAGCGGCGGCGGCCGCGCGGTGCTGGCCGGAAGCTGTGCCGAATACGACTGGTCGACCGAAGCGCTGGGCTACGGCGATTGTCACGAAACCGAGACGCCACGCCGGCCGGCCACGGCCTACGGCCAGGCCAAGCTCGCGACCTTCGAGGCGGCCAGTAGCGAGGCACGCGCCAGCGGCCTGGGCCTGGCCTGGGGCCGGCTGTTCCTGCTCTACGGTCCCCATGAGGGCGAAGCCCGGTTGGTGCCGTCGATTATCCGCGCCATGCTCGCGGGCGAGCTGGCGACCCTCAACGACCCCGCGGCGATGCGCGACTTTCTCCACGTCGCCGATGCCGGCGCCGCGTTCGCAGCGTTGCTCGCCTCGGACGTTGCGGGGCCGGTCAACATCGCCTCGGGCAAGGGCGTGACCATCACCGATGTCGCCCGGATGATTGGCGTGGACATTTCAGCGGGTGAAAGTTCGCCTTCTCCGGCCCGGCTGGTGGCCGATGTATCGCGATTGCGCGGCGAGGTCGGTTTTACCCCACGCTACGACCTCGAAAGCGGCCTGGCGGACACGGTGGCGTGGTGGCGGGCGACGTTGTGAGCGGGCCATGGTCATGCCCCTTGTGTGGCGCGCCCGATCCCATGGAATTTGTCCGACGCGAGGGTGTGCCAGTGCATCAGAACGCCCTGCTGGCCGACCGCGCGGCAGCCCGCGCGGTGACCCGTGGAGATTTGGTCCTGGTCGCCTGCCATGGTTGCGGCTTCGTCCACAATCGGGCGTTCGATAGCGGTCGCCTGTCCTACGGCGCCGAATACGACAACGCGCAGACCCATTCGCCGGCGTTTCGTGACTATGTGGATGGTCTGGTGCGCCGCCTGTTGGACGACGACGGAGTGCGGGGGCGCCGGATTGTCGATGTCGGCTGCGGTGACGGCTATTTCCTGCGCCGCCTGGTCGACGACCCGGCCCTGGACAATACCGGGATCGGCTTTGACCCCAGCTATGGCGGCCCGGCGGCCGAAGACCGGCTGCGCTTCGAACGCCGGTTCTATGACGCCGATTGCGCCCATGAGGTCGCCGACGTGGTGGTCTGCCGCCACGTCATCGAGCACGTGCCCGATCCGGTGGCCATGCTCAACACGGTGCGCCTGGCCCTGGCCAACTCGCGCCACGCGAGGGTCTATTTCGAGACCCCGGGTTTTGAATGGATCATGGCCGGGGACGCGATCTGGGATTTGTTCTACGAGCACTGCAACTACTTCACCGCATCGTCGCTCACGGCGGCGTTCGAAGCGGCCGGGTTCACCGTCGCCCGGGTCGACCATGTGTTCGGTGGCCAGTACCTCTGGCTCGAAGCCCGCCTTGCGGATGACGCCGTGGCGCCCCCGATCGATGCCGGCGCGCTGGCCGCCGCCGCCGCCCAATTCGGCGCCCGGGAAGCGACGACCCTGGCGCGCCTCGACCATGAACTCGGCACCCTGGCGGCGGGCCGCCGCGCCGCCATCTGGGGGGCCGGGGCCAAGGGCGTCACCCTGGCCAACCTGCTCGACCCGGTTGGCGACAGGTTCGACTGTGTCATCGACATCAACCCCAACAAGCAGGGCGGCTACATTGCCGGTGGCGGCCATAAAATCGTCGGCCTCCAGGAGGCGCTCGATCGCGGCGTCGACGTAGCGGTGCTGACAAACCCCAATTATCGTCCCGAAATCGAAGCCATGGTCGGCGCGGCCGGCGCGGCGCTGGACCTGATCGACCTGACCTGAAGAGAGACCCATGAAAATCACCATCGATACGGACACCGAGACCATCGCCACCAGCGATGGCGAGGTGCCGCTGTACAGCAAGCCGGCCTTCGAGCTGCTCTCGGACCTGTGGGTCAAGGTCGGCTGGGCGCAACGCTATTCCTATACTTTCACCTGGCTCGGCCTGCCGGTGATCCAGTTGCCCGAGGACATGCTGCGTATTCAGGAGGTGGTGTCCAACCTGCGCCCCGATGTCATCGTTGAGACCGGTATCGCCCGGGGCGGCTCGCTGATCTTCTATGCCAGCCTGTTCGAGGCCATGGGAATGACTGGGAGTAATGGCCGTGTGGTCGGCGTCGACATCGATATCCGGGTGGCCAACCGCCAGGCCATCGAAGGCCACCGCCTGGCGTCGCGCATCACCCTGATCGAGGGCAGCTCGACCGACCCCGGGGTGTTCGACCAGGTGTCGCGCTGCATCGAACCCGGCGACAAGGTGCTGGTGATTCTCGATTCCAATCACAGCCGCGACCATGTGCTCGCCGAGTGCCGGCTCTATGCCTCGCTGGTCACCATGGGGTCCTATCTGGTGGCAACCGACGGCATCATGAGCGAACTCGCCCAGGTCCCCGGCGGCGAGGCGTCCTGGGTTTCCGACAACCCCACCGAGGCGGCCCGCGACTTCGCCGCTGAGCGCGACGATTTCGCGGTCGAAACGCCGGGCTTCCAGTTCAACGACAGCGCTCTCAACCGGCCCATCACCTACTGGCCGGGCGCCTATCTGCGGCGAATTTCCTAGTGGCCCGCATCACCGTCGGCATGCCGGTTTACAACGGCGCCGCCACCCTCGACCGCGCCATCGCCGGCCTTGAGGCCCAGACGCGCGGCGACTTCGTGGTCATCGCCGCCGACAACGGCTCGACCGATGGGACCGCCGAGGCGCTCGACGCCTGGGCGGCGCGGGATTCTCGTGTGACCGTCCATCGCCATGACGAGAACATCGGCGCCTTGGGCAATTTCAGCTATGTGCTCGACCTGGCCGAGACCGACTATTTTATGTGGCACGCTTGCGACGACTGGTTGAGCCCAAACTATCTCGATCGGCTATACGCCATGCTCGACGCCAATCGCGATTGCGCGCTGGCCTGTGCAAACGCCACTCGTGTGGAGATGGACGGATCGCCGAAGTCTCGCAACGCCACCCGGCCGTGCCCGGATTTTGCTGAACGGGCGCGCCGGTCTCGCATCGTTGCATTGTTGCGGCGACCGGAAGCTGTGTGGATCTATGGCCTTTTTCGCACCGCACGGCTTCGCGCCGTGCAGGAGGTGGCAACCGAATTCGGCTATGTATGGGCGTCGGACCGCCTGATGCTGCTGCCGTTTATTCTCGGCGATTTGATCCGCGGTGTTCCCGAGGCACATTTTTATAGCGAGGTGACGGACACGTCGAGTCAACTCTATAGACCGGCTTCGCTCGGTGCTCGATTTCGGTTTATGGCCCGTTACCTCGTGTTCACTATAAGAATTTATCAGGCAAGCGGGCTATCGTTGTTCGACAAGCTCGTTCTTTTGCCATGGTTGCTATGGCATACTTCACGGACGAGTCGCTCAGGGTTTTACCGATTCAATTTGAAGCGGTCGTTCAAGATAGCCGTCGGCTGGGCAATCAAATGACCGCTATTTTCGAGAGCTCACGCCGATGATCGACCTGTTCGTCGAACTCTGGGCCTTCATGCGGACGCGCAGAAAGTATTGGATGATTCCCATTCTGGTGGTGGTCAGCCTGCTCGGCATGTTGATCGTGCTCGCCGAGGGCTCGGCGGTGGCGCCCTTCATCTACACGATCTTCTAGCCACCTCTCATTTTCCGCCGTAGCCACTGGTAGGCTTGGCGTGGGCCGCGCTCGGCCCAGCGGCGGGCGGCCTCGGCTCGGTCGATTTCGGCTAGGTTTGGGCCCATGGCCTCGACGGCGGCGGCGATACGCGCCCAGTCGTCCCACAGGGCCGGGTCGTCAGCGGTGATCTCGGCGCCGGCCAGGCGGTCAAGCCAGCGGTAGGCGTCGCGCACCAGAGGGTCGACTCGCCCGTCATCGAGGTCCGCCACCGAGAAGTGAGTGTGGCGCATGCCGGGACGCAGGAATTCACTACAATAGATGTCGATGGCCGCTGGGTCGGGATCGGGCAGGGTGAGGTTCCGGGCCATGCGGGCCAACTCGCGCCGGGGATCGATCATCAGGCGATCATAATCGACCACCGCCATGGGTCGTCCCCGGGCTCGGGCGAAATGGGGCACCACATTGACCAGCCATTCGTGATCGGCGGTTTCCTGGACCCCGCGCCGAGGGTCGAGCTTGCCCCGCGAGGCGGCGACACTCAACGGATTGCGGATCGCCACCAGATAGCGCATGTCGAGATCAAGGGCGTCGTAGACCGGCTCCCAGAACGGCATCAGCCGCAGGGTGCGACCGTACTTGTAACCCCACAGCGGGCACTGGCCGAAGCGGCGGCGGATGGTGTGGATGGCCTGGTGCCGCAAGGCTTCGATGGCCGGGCTGTCGTATTCCTCGGCCGCGATCAGCCGCACGCTGTCGCCGCGAATGCCGAGAGTGTGCTTGAGCCGCTGGTTGAGCGCCAACAGATCGCGGTCCTCGAAGAAGCCGGTGGGGTTCTTGCCCCAGCCCCGGCGCAGGCGGTCGCCAAGATCGACGCCGACGGCGGCCAGGCCCCGGGTCGACAGGCTGGTGCCGCTCCGCCCAGCGCCGAGGAAGGTGACGCAGATGTTTCGCATTTGGGTCATGGCGCGGCTCCCATCCGAATGTCGCGCCAAGCTGGGAACATGAGTGACGGCCGTCGCGTACCCTGGCGTCCGGCGGCGTCCAAATCAGCGGGCTCCATTGATTTCTTCCAGATAGCGCACAGCACTTGTTTCGAGCGAAAACGCGCGCGCACGCGCGCGCAAGCGCGAGGGGTCGGACGGGCCGTCGAGCGTGGCGCAGATGGCGACACCGAGCGCGGCATGGTCACCGACGGGGACGAGCGGCCCAAGGGCGCCGCCGTTTAGGATTTCGAACGGACCGCTCGGGCAATCGGTGCTTACAACTGGGCAGCCGCAGGCCATCGCCTCGATGAGAACACTTACCAGTCCCTCCCAGCGGGACGACAGTACGAACGCTGCGGCGCGCGACATATAGGCGTAGGGATTTGCCACATACCCCGGAAACGCCACATCCGTGCCGATCCCCAGCTCATCGGCGAGCGCCTCGAGCGCCGCCCGCTCGGCACCCTCTCCAAGGATCAAAAGCCGCGCGCCGCGCGCTGCCCGTACTTGTGCGAATGCTTTGAGGAGAGTCGCGAAATCCTTGGCTGGAACGAGCCGTCCGACCCCCAGCAATACCGGCGGTTCGCCAGGCGCGAACCAGGGGTGTTCGAGTGGCGCCCGTGCGCTCGCGAGCAGATCGGGAGTGACCACCGGATTGGGGATTGTCGCGATCCTCTCGCGCGAAAGCCCGGCCACCACCGCCAAATCGTCGGCAACACCGTCGGATACGGCAACGATGGAGTCGGCGCGGTCGTACACGCGGCCAACCAACCGCGCGACGACGCGTAGCCTGCCTGTGCCACGAACACGCCCGCCACGCACCTTTCCGCTGAGGTTGTTGTGTTCGCAGGCGACGACCCAGGTCGAAACGCCGGCGAGACCACGTGCCCACAGAGCCATCAGATTGGCGACGGTACCGGCCGAGACAACGACGGTCGGCCGTACCGTTTGCAAATAGGTGATGAGGCCCGGCAAATAACGCAACCTGGACCCTGGCTTGCCCGAACGCACCACGGCGTGGATCAGGGTGCCGATTCCACCTGGGTCGGCGCGTGCGGCGTCGAACCAGCCTCGTGCAAGCGAGCTTTGCGCCACCTGGACCATGTTCGCGCCGCCAAGCAGCCGGTGGGTTCCATTGTTCTCGATTCGGCCTACCACCAAATCGACACGGTAGCCGCGGGCGGCGAAGGCGTCAGCGAGAGTGGTCATGACCTTCGCGACACCGCTGTCGTTGAGCACCGGGGCGAACAACGCAATGTGCTCGCCCGGTGTTGGCGGAACGTCTGCGGTCACGTCAGCCACCCACGGACCATGGGTGGCGTAACCGATCCATCATCCGTCGCCGCAAGCCGAGAATGCGGTCCTCGACCACCACGATGAAGACCTTGCGCAAGCGGTCCTCGGGGCAGTCGATTTCGCGCACCCCGTGCCACGAGTTGCCCCGGCGGGCGAAGATGAAACTGTGGTTGTCCATGGTCTCGGCGGCGACGGCGCTATCGAAGTCCTCGAAGGCCGGCGCCGATGAGCGTTTGAACCGGCCGCCATCGTCGAGCACCACGGTCTCGCCGCCCCATTCCGCCCGCCAGTCGTCGGCGGTGTTGAGATAGAAGATGTGCGAGCCGAGCTTGTCGCGGCCGTCGCAGTGGGGCGACACTGAGCAGCCGGTGGGCGTGTAGTGCCAGTGATAACGCAGACGAAGCCGGCCGCGGCCGAACAACCGCCGGATGAAGCGCTGGTAGCGCTCGCTCTCCATTTCGGCCATGAAATCGCGCCAGGCCGGCGGCAGATCAAGGCCCTTGTGATATTCCAGGGTGTAGCGGTCGTGGCTTCGCTGGCCATGGGCCCGGGCCTTGTCGAAGACCCGCTCGAAGCGGCTGACGTCGGGCAGGGTATCGGTCAGGCGGCGGAAGCCGTCGGCGGTCAACAGGCCCTGGGGGTTGAGCCAGGGATAGGGCGACTGGCCCTGGAACGCGGCGGTCTCGATGGCGTCGAGGCGGCTGAAGTCGAGATAACTCATGACAGGTTCAGCCGCCGGCGTATCTCGGCGGCGACCTCGTCGGCCTCGTGCAGCGCCGGGCGCTTGCCGGTCTCCAGGGGCGGGCCGAAAAACTTGGCCATACCGCGCGCGATCAGCGCCTCGTGAAGCAGGTCCAGGTTGCGCCGCGGCTGGACCAGACCACGGCCGATGAGCCGGGCACAGAACCGTCGCAGGCCGCGCTGGGGCTTGAGGGTGCCGCGCCGGTTATAACGCCGGGTCAGGGCAATGCCGACAATGAACGATTCGATGCGGGTCCAGAAGCCCAGGGGCTTTTCCGGAATCGGGTAGATGTAGACCGGTTTGCCGCAGGCGGCAGCCTCGGCGACCATGGATTCGCTTTCGCCGGTGACGACGATGACATCGGCCAGGGCGAGGCAGGCGAGATAGGGGTTGTCCGGGCGATTGTCGCGCCAGCGATCGATCCGCGCGGTCTCGCCCAGGGCGTCGCCGAATCCCTCGGCCAGGGCATCGCTGGCGGCCTTGCCGCTGCGCCGCGAGGTCACCGCGAAGATCGAGCCGCCGGCCTGATCGGCAAAGGCACGGACCTCGGTCCCGATGCGCCGGGCCAGTTCGGGCGCGATATCGTGACGCCGGCTCGAGCCGCCGAACAACAGGGCGATGCGGGGCTTTGCCATCTGATCATAGAGGTCGGGCCAGGCCGCCGCTGCCGCGTCGAGGCTGGCGGCGGTAACCCGGTTGAGCGGCGCCGAGGTCTCGATGCGCCGGGGATGGAGGGGCAACTGGAAATAGCCGCAGGCGACCACGATGTCGTAGACATCCGCCACCCGGCCGCCCTTGCGGCCCAACTGGATGGTGCGGGTGCGGCCCCGGCTTTGCTCGCCGATCCAGCGGGTTACCGGGGCCGGCCGCCAGCCGGTGGCGATGGCCACATCGGGCCACGGCGGCGCCAGTTCGGCCGAGGCGGCGCAGTCGACACCGAGGCGGGTAGCGCCGAGCCGGCTGCGCAGCGCGGTGCCGAGACCGGCCAGGGCCGTGAAGTTCAGTGTCTTGATTTCGTAGGGCCAGCCCAGGGCCTCGGCGAGGCCGACCGACTGAGTGGTGTGGCCCGGCTTGCCATCGTCCAGCACCCAGACCGTCGGCGTGCCATGGCTGCGGCCGCCGTGGCGGGTATAGATGCCGTGGCGGCGGGTATGAATGTTCACCCGCCAGGTCAAATCGGGATAGCGCGCGCCGCAGGCCTCCATGAGGGCAAACCACCACGATGGCACGCGGCGCCAGGTCTTCAATCGGCTGCCGTCGCCCAGGGTCAAGTGGCCCGACAACTCGGTGATGGTGGCCTGGACGAAGCGCTCGGCGCGGGCGAACAACGCCGCCATGATCCAGCTGACATCGGCGTCGGGCAGCAGGCTCAAACCACCGCGGCAGACCACCCCATGGTAACGCGCCGGCGGCGGGTTGGAGTCCGCATGAGCGGGGTCATGGCGGTGGACCGTGATGTCGGCGCCGAAATCGAACACCGGCGCGGCAACGCCCATGCCGAACTCAAGCACTGAATTTGCTTCGCTCGCCGCCACCAGGTCATCAACGTCATCGTAGGCGGTGACCGGGTGACTACCGGCGTCAGCCAGGCGGGCCGCCACATCCGTACAGCGGGCGCTCGGCCGATCGAGATCGTAGATCTGATAGCGGACCTGGTCGGCGGCGCGCTCCAGGTCATCCCACACCGCGCCCACGGGATTGCGGAAGTAGACGAAGCGTTCGGGAAACGGCCGCCACGGCTGGGTATGAAGGCCAGTGTAGTGGAGTAGTTTCGATTGCCCGGCGCTGTATTCCTCATCGCGGGCATTCCATTCCGGCGGCAGCGGACCCCCAAGGCCCGCCACCGCGCGGGCCTCGGCCATAAGCCGGTTTTTGCGGCCCTGCTGGGCGCTTTCCAGGGGCCAGACCTTGGCCATGCGCTCACAGTCCATGAGCATGACCGAGGTGTCGGGTTTGGCGCCGTCAATGGCGAGATAGCCGTGGCCGGCCATGTCGAGGTCGAACAATTCGGCCGGGTCGCTCAGGTAGATCTGATCGACGTCATTATAGATAGCGCGGCCGCTGGCCCCGGCGAGATGGGGAATGGCGAAGCGGTAGTTGGTGAAGCCGGTCAGCCACAGCAGGCGCTGAAAGCCGGCGAGATCGGACATCAGGTGGATTTCGTAGACCCGCGCCGGGTCGCGCACCTGTTCGATGGACCACACGAAAATGCGTTCCGCCCGGAATTGCGACGGCTCGGTGCCGAGGAAGATGCGCACGGGCGGCTTGGGGCTGGGGCTGACACCGTCGCGAACCCCGAGGACCAGGTAGTCGGGCCGCGTCCGCATGCCGGGAATACGGCCGTCCCGGGCCTGCGGCCGATCCGCCGTGGTCGCATCATCGCGGGTCAGAACTGACATATCCCTATTCTACCCGAGTTGGCTTGCGCCGCTCTAGGCTCAATAGCCGACCACAATATCGATCACTGTGGGTCCGTTGAGCGTTTCGAACTTGGCTTCGTCGAAGGCCGGCGCCGACAAAAATATTTTTGGATTATTAGAGATCCCGTAACCCTCGTCGGGCAGGCCGATCCAGGTCTTGTCGAATTTTTTGTTGCCGTTTTCGTCGTGATAGACCGCCACCGCGTACATCCCGGGGGCGGGCGCCGTCAGGCAGACGCTGACCAGCCCTTCCCGGGCCGGTTCGAAGACCTTGTCGAGGCGCTTGCCCTTCTTGAGGAAATCCGCCGGGTTGTCGCCATAGAGCACGGCGACGATACTGCCCGACGCACTGCGCACCGCATCGACCCGGACTTCGATCTCGCCGTCCAATGACTGGCAGGCGGCCATGGCATTGCTACCGATGGCCAATACTGCAAGAACGATGGCTGTCAGCGCCCCATGGCGCAGGGCGGTCAAATCCTTCAACACTGAAGTGCCGCTCCTTGGTATAAGTGGCCATGGCCGATCCGCGACCGACCAGCGAAGTGGTGGTGAAACTCGTTTACCGACGCGTTCGGGTCAAGGAATTTTTCGCGACCGTGGCCGCTCCACTGGCGGACTATTCATGACGGTTTTTGGCCGCTACCTCCTGCGTTTGATACTGGTGCCGTTGCTGGCGACCATCGGCGTCGCCCTGGCCGCCCTGTTGCTTGAGCGTATGTTGCGCATCATGGATCTGGCGGCCACCGGCGATACCTCCATGCTTCGGGTCTTCGAAATGATGATGAGCCTGGTGCCTCATTACCTGGGTATCGCCCTGCCGGCGGCGTTCTTTATCGGCGTGCTGCTGGCCTTCAACCGGCTTAGCGGCGACAGTGAACTGGTGGCCTTCGCCGCCGCCGGCGTCGCCCTGCCCCGGTTGCTGGTACCGGTCATGGGTCTGGCGGTGGTGCTGACCATCGTTACCGCCGTCATCTTCGCCTATGTCCAGCCCTACAGCCGCTATGGCTACCGTGCTCTGGTCCATGCCATCGGCCATGCCTCCCTGGCTTCGGCCCTGGAAGACGGTGCCTTTGTCGAGGCCGACGGCATGACCTTCATGGCCGAGCAGGTCAGCGTCGGCAGCCGGCGCCTGACCCGGGTGTTCGTCTATCAGGAAACCGCGGCCGGCGGCTCGGTCATCACCACGGCGCGCAGTGGCGCTCTCAAGCCGTCCACCGAGCATATGCGCTCGGTGCTGTATCTGGTTGACGGCGTCACGGTTCGCATGGGCAGCGGCGGCATCACCAGCCTGGCCTTCGATCAGCTTAGCCGGCCGATCGGCGCGGCCGGCTCGGTGTCCTACAGGATGCGGGGCAAGGACGAGCGCGAACTCACCTCGCCCGAGCTGTGGTCGGCCCGGTACCAGCCGCCGGCCGGCGTCACCATGGCCACCATGGATGCCGAATTTCACGGCCGCCTGGTGCGCACGGTGACCATGCTTTTCCTGCCCCTGCTGGCCATTCCCCTGGGGCTTGGCGGCGGCCGGGCACGGCGATCCTACGGAATCGTTGCCGGCTTGGTGGCGTTGGTGCTGTACCAGAAGATTCTCCAGCTTGGTGGCTCCATGGTGGCGCTCGGCCATATTTCGCCGTGGCTCGGCCTGTGGTTGCCGCTGTCGCTGTTTGCCGCTGCCAGCACTGCCCTGTTCGCCAAGGCCAGTGCCGGCGGGCTGGTCAATCCGGTGGACGGCATCGTGGAACGTCTCGCCATGGCGACGATGAGACGCGATGGGGCGCGGCGCGGCTGATGGCTTTGTTCGCGCGCTATCTCAACCGGCTGTTCGTGGCCCGTTTCGCCCTGATGCTGGCCGGGCTGGTGGCCCTGGCATCCCTGCTCGACATGATGGCCCATGCGGACGAGGTGGTGGCCGGTGACGGGGCGTTGGCGCTGTGGCGCTATTTTGCCCTGCGCCTGCCGGTCATCGTCTCCAAGCTGTTGCCGTTCTCCGTGCTCATTGCCGCGCTGCTCACCCTGGTCAGCTTGGTCCGCCATGGCGAGATCGTCGTCATGCTCGGCGCCGGGGTATCGCCGTGGCGGCTTGTGCTGGCGTTTCTACCGGCGGTCGGGCTGCTTGGCGCGGCTCACTTCTGGCTCGACGACGCGGCCGTGCCACCGGCCGCCGCCGAGCTCCGCGCCTGGGCGGCGGCCGACTATGGCGCTGCGGCGGAGAGCGGCGCCATGGCTGAGAGCGACCGGCGAACCTGGCTCCGCGAGGGCAACGACGTCATTCGCCTCGGCACATTGGACACCGGCGACAGCGCTCGTCTGACGGACGTGACCATTTTCCAACGCGACGTGGCGGGCATTCTCACCGTCCGCATCGACGCCGCCACGGTGGTGCTCGAGGCCGGCGCCTGGGTGCTTTACGACGTGACCCGCTATGACGTGGCCGCCAACGCGGTTGAGACCATCGCCCGGTTGCCCTGGGCCGGACGCTTGCGGCCGGACCTGTTATCGACTCTCATGGCCCATCCCCGCGAGCTCTCCTTGGGCGATGTCTGGCGTTACCTGGGGGCGCCGGAGTTCGGCAGCCGGCCGCTTTACGTTTATGAGACCTGGTTCAACCGCAAGATTGTCGTGCCTCTGGCGTCGCTGCTGATGGTGCTTATCGCTGTGCCCTTGAGCCAGCGCTTCCAGCGCCACGGCGGCGCTGCCACGACTCTGACCCTGGGCATCGCCATCGGCTTCTGTTTTTTCGTGTTCGACGGCTTTGCCCTGGCCGTGGGTGAGGCCGGATTGGTGCCGCCCGTCCTTGCCGCCTGGGCGCCGAGCCTGGCCTTTGCCGCCGCCGGCGCGGCTCTGGGGTTTTATGGCGAGCGCCGGTAACAGCGCCATGACAGCCATCGGCGTCATCAGCAACCCGTACAGCCACCGCAATCTGCGCGACCTGGCGGCGGTGCGCGAAGCCGTGGCCCAGGACTCCACGGTGGCCCATGTGGAGCTTGAGCACATGTCGGCCCTGCCCACGGCCCTGGCCGATTTTGCCCGGCGCGGCATCGAGCAGGTGGTGGTCAACGGTGGCGACGGCACGGTTCAAGGGGTGATGACCGCGCTTCTCAATAGTCATGACTTCGCGCGCACGCCGGACCTTGCCTTGCTGCCGGCCGGGCGAACCAACCTGATTGCCCATGACCTCGGCCTCAAGGGCCGGCCGGTGGACGGTCTCACCCGGTTGCTTACCGGTGCGCCCCTGACGGCGATGGACCATCCGGTGCTGACGCTTCATCCCGGCGGCGGCGCGGCGGCGTTGCACGGTATGTTCTTCGGCACCGCCGCGTTCTATCGCGGCACCATGCTGGCCCGCGCCAAGTACCACCCCAGGGGCGCCACCGGCCGCGCGGTGGTCGGGCTTTCCCTGGCCTCGAGCCTGCTCCGCGCCCTGATCCGCCGGGGCGGCGAGGACGGCATTTATCGTGGCGACGACATGACCCTGGCGATTGACGACGGCGCCGGCCGGGGCGGCAGCTTTCTGCTGGTCATGGCGACCACCCTCGACCGCCTGCTTCTCGGCGTCAGGCCGTTCTGGGGCCATGGGCCGGGGGCGCTGCGCCTGACCACCATCGACTTTCCGCCGGCCCGCCTGGCCCGCGCCCTGGTGCCCATGCTGCGGGGGCGGCCGCGGCCGTGGATGGAAGCGGCCGGCTATCGCAGCCGCTGCGCCAACCGGGTTACCATCCGCGGCGACTGCCCGATGATTCTGGACGGACAGATTGTCCACCCGGACCCGGCCGAGGCCGCGGTTCTAGAAGCCGACCGCCGGCTGCGGTTCCTGCGTTGTTGAGGTGTCATGGCTGAGCCCCGCCACGACCTGATCGAGATGCTGGCCCAGGAGGCCGCGACCCCGGTGCGGCCGTGGGTGAGCGCCGCCGCCGAGGTGGTGCGTGGGCGCCATGGCGATGCGGTGCGGGCGCTGGTGTTCTACGGCTCCTGCCTGCGCGACGATGACCCCCATGGCGTGCTCGACTTCTATGTGCTGGTCGGGCGCTACGGCGAGGCCTATGAAAACCGGTTCGCCGCCGCCGCCAATCGGCTGTTGCCGCCCAACGTGTTCTACCTGGAGACGCCCTGGGAGGGTGCGGTGGTGCGGGTGAAATACGCGGTGATGAGCCTCGATCAGTTTGCCGAAGGAGCCTTGCCCGGGACCCTGCAGCCGATGATCTGGGCCCGCTTCGCCCAGCCCGCGCGGCTTGTCTACAGCGCCGATGACGACGCGCGCCGTCGGGTCGCGGCGGCCCAGGCCGACGCGGTGACAACCCTGATGGCGGTGACCCGGCGGCTATTGCCGGACGAAACACGGCCCGAGGTGTTGTGGCCCCGGGCCTTTGCCGAGACCTACCGGGCCGAGCTGCGCCCCGAGCCCCCGGGCCGGGCCGGGCAACTCTACGAGGCCGACCGCGCCCGCTACGATCGCCTGACGCCCCTGGCGTTGGCGGGCGGCGGCGGGGCGCCATGGTGGCTGCGCCGGGCGGCGGGCAAGGCTTTGAACGTGGCTCGCCTGATCAAGGCGGCCTTCACGTTTGATGGCGCGGTGGATTATGCGTTGTGGAAGGTCGAGCGCCATTCGGGCATTGCCGTCACGGCGACGCCCTGGCAGCGCCGCCATCCGTTACTGGCGGCGCCGGGTCTGATCTGGCGGCTCTATGGTCTCGGTGCGTTTCGCTAGAGCACAAAAACGAACGGCGACCCCGAAGGGCCGCCGTCCGTTTTCGCTATGACCCGAGGGCTTAGCGGAGGCGGCGGGTCGCCTCGGCAATGTTGCCGCGATCCAGGCCGATGTCGGCCAGCATGCGGTCGTCGAGCCGGTGCAGCTGAGCAACGGTGTTGTTGTGGCGGTGCCAGCGGCGGATCGATTCAATGACGTTGTACATGGTCTTGTTTCCTCTAACTCGTCTTCCGGATTGGTGCCCGGTATGGCGATGATGGTTGTTGCTGGTGAGCCGTTGGAAAGACGTGGTATCCAGTCTCTCAGGCGCCTCATGTTGCGTTGCAGCAAATGTAGTTATTCCGGGGGTTTGGACAAGCTATAAGGCTGCACGCCAGTCATGCAATGGAAGCATAACTCTGTTAACATTTAGTCAATAACTGCGATTATAAAATTGGTAGGAGCGATATGTCTGGTAGCGGATTAATCCCATGAGCGAGCCAATCGACCGGCGTTTGTCGGTGGCGCCCATGATGGAGCGTACCGATCGCCATTGCCGCTATTTCCTGCGTCTGATCGCACCCAGGGCGCTGCTCTATTCCGAGATGATCACCACCCCGGCGATCATTCACGG
Organism: Alphaproteobacteria bacterium; assembly: GCA_046582535.1. Taxonomy (GTDB): domain Bacteria; phylum Pseudomonadota; class Alphaproteobacteria; order JAAXGF01; family JAAXGF01; genus JAYZAP01. The sequence continues at coordinate 17,717 of JAYGEF010000098.1, read as the reverse complement.
GGTCCGCGACCGCTTGCTCGGTTTCGATGCCGCCGAGCATCCTCTGGCGCTGCAGCTTGGCGGCGGCGATCCGGCTGAGCTGGCGCTCTGTGCAGAGATCGCCGAGGACCGGGGCTACGACGAAATCAACCTCAACGTCGGCTGCCCGTCGAGCCGGGTGAAGTCGGGCCGCTTCGGCGCCTGCCTCATGGCTGATCCCGATCTAGTGGGGCGCTGCGTCGCGGCCATGATGGCGGCCACCCGCCTGCCGGTCACGGTCAAGTGCCGCACCGGCATCGATACGCGCAACGGCTACGACAACCTGCGGCATTTTGTTGCCACGGTCGCCGGGGCCGGCTGCGGCACGGTCATCGTTCATGCCCGCGACGCCATCCTCGACGGCCTCGACCCCACGCAGAACCGCGAGATACCGCCCCTGCAATATGACCTGGTCTATCGCCTCAAGGACGATTTTCCCGATCTCGAGATAATCCTCAATGGCGGCATCACCAGTCTGGCGACGGTCCATGAGGCCATGGCCCGCCTCGACGGCGTGATGATCGGCCGCGAAGCCTACGGCAACCCGTGGTTCCTGGCCGAGATCGAGCAACAGGTGTTCGGCACTGAAGAGACCGCCACCAGCCGCCGCGCGGTGATCGACGGGTTTGTTCAATACGCCCGGCGCCACCACCAGGGCGGGGTGCCGCTGCATCGCATGACCCGGCATATCTTCGGTCTCTACCAGCGTCGCCCGGGCGCCCGCGCCTGGCGCCGTCACCTGGGACACAACGCCCACCGCACCGACATCGACGCCGGCCTTATCGCCGAAGCCGCCGCGTTAGTTGATCAGTCGAGATAATTGTTGGCGCGGAACCAGGCGATGGCTTCGGCCAGGGCTTCGGCCGCCGGCCGGTGCTTGTAGCCCAGCGCCGTCTCGGCCTTGGCCGAGGTGAAAAACATTTTCTTCTTGGCCATGCGCAGGCCGTCCACCGTGGCGAAGGGCTCGGCGCCGCTCAGCCGGGCCCAGGCTTCGGCGGCCACGGCCAGGGGCATGATCAGGTTGTGGGCGAGGCGTAGGCGCGGTGGCCGGCCGCCGGTAATCCGCGCGACTTCGCAGAGAATGGCCTCGAGGGTCATATCGGCGCCGCCGAGCACATAGCGCTCGCCGACCACGCCATGGTCAATCGCCAGCAGGTGACCCTCGGCCACGTCGTCCACATGGACCAGGTTGAGGCCGGTGTCCACATAGGCGGGCATGCGCCCGGCCGCCGCCTCGACGATCATCCGCCCGGTCGGGGTCGGCTTGACGTCGCGCGGCCCCACCGGGGTCGACGGATTGACGATGACCACCGGGGCGCCGTGGCCCTGGATCAGACTCTGGACCGCCTGCTCGGCGAGAAATTTGGAGCGCTTGTAGTGGCCGATCATATGGCCCAGCGCCACCGGGGTATCTTCATGGGCCGGGGTGCCGTCCTGGTTGAGCCCCAGGGTGGCGACGCTGGAGGTATAGACGATGCGCTCGATCCCGGCGCTCATGGCGGCCTCGATCAGAGCACGGCTGCCATCGACGTTGACTGCGTAGATGGTTTCCGGGTCGGGTACCCACAGGCGATAGTCGGCGGCGACATGGAATAGCGTATCACAGCCCGCAAGGGCCGCCGCCAGGGAAGCCGGATCGCGCAAGTCGCCCACCACCGCCTCAACCGCCAGGTTCTCAAGATTGCGCCGGTCGCTGGTCGGCCGCACCAGAGTGCGCACCTGGTGGCCGGCGGCGACCAGCTTTCGCGCCACCGCCGAGCCGACAAAGCCGGTCGCTCCCGTCACAAGTGCCTTCATAGGTTGGTTCGCGCCCGCAAAATGTTTGTCTCGTAAGCAGGGTTATATCAATGATCAGTGATATACACTCTCGCGTCATGAACCAACCAGATCAGCCAAAACCGGCAAAAAAGCCGGATCCCCGAATGATTCAGGCACGGCAACTGGTCGAGGCCGGCATCGCCCATTATGACGCGGGCCGCATGGCCAAGGCGCAGCAGGCGTACGGCGCCGCCCTCAAGGTGGTGCCCGGTCACCCACGGGCGCTGCATCTGCTGGGAGTGATCGCCCACAAGACAGGGCGGCCGGGCGCGGCGGTCAAATTCATCAGTCAAGCGATCAAGCGCCGGCCCCGGGTGGCGGTTTTCCACAACAACCTGGGCAACGCCCTGCGTCAGCTGGGCAAACGCGAAGCCTCGTTGGTCGCCTACAAGCGAGCCATTGCCCTCGCCCCGAAAATGGCCGAAGCCTATACCAACCTGGGCATCGCCTATTTCGAGCTTGGTCAGATTGACGAGTCTCTCGCCGCCCATGGCCAGGCGCTGGCGCTCAAGCCGGATTCGGTGCTGGCCAAATGGAACACCCGGCTGACCCTGCCGGCGCTTTATGATTCGAAAGCCGCCATCGATCGCCACCGCAAGCGTTGGTCCGAGGGGGTCAAGGCACTCACTGATGATCTCGACCTGTCGACGCCGGCCAAGGCTGCCGAGGCCGAGCTGGCGGTCACCCTGATGACCAACTTCTACCTCAATTACCAGGGCCGCAACGATGTCGCCCTGCAAAAACTCTACGGCGGATTGCTCGATCGTATTTCCAGCGCCGCCTATCCCAAGGTGCCGGCCACCTTGGAGCCCCAGGTAATCGGTCCGGGGGAACGCATCCGGGTCGGCTTCGTGTCGTTTTTTCTCTACCATCATTCGGTCTACAAGACCCATGGCGCCTGGATTACCGGTCTCGACAAGTCGCGTTTCGAGGTCCACGTCCTCTATACCGGTCGTCGCTTCGACGCGGCCACCGAGAACGTCAAGCGCAACGCCGACGCCTTTCATAACAACCTCCACAGCAACCGCCAGCGCATCGCCATGATCCGTGAGAGCAAGCTCGATGTGCTGATTTATCTCGATATCGGCATGCATCCGGACATGCAGCTCATGGGCGCGTTGCGCCTGGCACCGGTGCAGTGCCTGGCCGGCGGCCATCCGGTGACCAGCGGCCTGCCGACCATGGATTACTTCCTGTCGAGCGAGCTTATGGAGCCCAAGGGCGCCCAGGCCCATTACACCGAAAAACTGGTCAACCTGCCCAATCTGGCCAACTGCTATCCCCTGCCCGAGGTCCCGGAAATCGAACCCCAGACCGGGCGCAAGGCGGTGGTCTATCTCTGCTCCCAAAGCCTGTTCAAGCTATTGCCGCAATACGATAAGCTGTTCGTGCGCATCGCCGAGCAAGTCCCGAACAGCAATTTCTGGTTTGTCGCCGACCGTGCCCGGCCCGTCACCGAACAGTTTCGGGCGCGCCTGGCGAAGGCCTTCGGGCGCGCCAATCTCGATTTCGATGGCCGGGTGGTAATCCAGGACCGCCGGCCTCATGCTGAGTTTCTGGCGCTCAATTGCCAGGCCGACGTATTGCTCGATAGCATTTTGTGGTCGGGCCACAATTCGACCTTCGACGCCATGGCCTGCGGCCTGCCGGTGGTAACCCTGCCGGGGCCGATGATGCGGGCGCGCCACACCTACGCCATCCTTACCATGATGGGTATCGACGAGACGATCGCCAGCGACGAAGACGATTACGTGGCCATCGCCGTCCGGTTCGGCAAGGACGGCCGCTTTCGCTAGCGCATGGCCAAGCAGGTTGCCAGCCGGCGCGCCGCCATCTTCGGCGACGAGACGCCGATCCGCGCCCTGGAAGAATTTCTCGTCAAGGCCTGCGGCAGTGGCCACGCCTAACAATCCAAATCAGCCAAAACAGCCCGACCCCAAGGCGGTCGAGGCGAGGCGGCTGGTCGAGGCCGGCCTTCCTCACTTCCGTGCCGGACGTCTGCCCAAGGCCCAAGCCGCGTACCGCCAGGCGCTCAAGGTCGTGCCCGGCATCCCCGGGCGTTGCATCTGCTCGGCATGGTCGCCCATCAGGTGAGCCGATACCCCTTGGCGGTGAAACTCATCAGCCAGGCCATCGAGCGACGTCCCAATGTGCCGCTGTTCCACAACAACCTGTGAAATGACCTGCGCCAAATGTGCAAAGGTGAAGCCTCACTGAAGGCCTACGAGCGCGCCATCGCGCTCAAGCCCGATATGTCACAGGCGACACGAACCTGGGCCTGGCCTATTTTGATCTCGGGCGAACCGACGAATCCCTGGTCGCCCACAGTCGTGCCCTTGAATTGAGTCCCAACTCCATGGTCGCAAAATGGGGCGCCGATCTGACCCTGCCGGTGATCTATGACAGCGAGGCCGATATTGGCCGCCACCGCGCGCGCTGGCGCAAAGGGGTTGAGACCCTGCTTGAAGAACTCGACGTGAGCACCCCGGCCAAGGCCCGGGAAGCTGCCAATGCCGTGACCCTGATGACCAATTTCTATCTCAGCTTCCAGGTCCGCAACGACATCGAGGAGCAGACCCTCTACGGCCAATTGCTCCACCGTATCGCCAGCGCCGCCTCTCCCGGCGCACAACGAGCCGCGCCGGCGCGGAGCCGCAAACCGGGCGACAAGATTCGCGTCGGCTTCGTGTCCTATTTTCTCTACTGGCATTCGGTCTACAAGACCCATGGCCGCTGGATCACCGGCCTCGACCGCGCCCGCTTCGAGATCCACACCTTCTATACGGGCACCCGGTCCGACGATTCGACCAAGGCGGTAGAGGACGCTTCGGACGCCTTTCACGACAACCTCCATGACAACGACCAACGTGCCGCCATGATCGCCAAAAGCGAGCTCGACGTGCTGGTCTATCTCGATATCGGCATGCATCCGGACATGCAGCTGTTGGGCGCGCTGCGTCTGGCGCCGGTGCAGTGCGTCGCCGGCGGCCATCCGGTGACTTCGGGTCTGCCGACCATCGACTATTATCTCAGCAGCGATCTGATGGAACCCGACGACGCCGACGACCACTACACCGAGACTCTGGTGCGCCTGCCCAATCTGGCCAATTTCTACCCGGCCCTCAAGGTTCCCGAGGTCAAGCGCACGAAGCGCCGGGGCGAGACGGTCTTTCTGTGCTCGCACAATCTCTACACCCGGCTTCCCCAGCACGATCAGCTCTTCGTGCGCATCGCCGAGGCGGTGCCCAAGAGCGTGTTCTGGTTCGTTGCCGACCGCACCACGGCGGTGACCGAGCAGTTCCACCGTCGCCTGGCCAAGGCCTTCACCGACGCCGAGGCCCGCCTCGTCATTCATCCCCGCATGGTCCACCAGGACTTCCTGGCATTCAATTGCAAGGCCGATGTCCTGCTCGATACCCTGTTGTGGTCGGGCCACAACTCGACCTTCGACTCGACCGCCTGCGGGCTGCCCATCGTCACCCTGCCAGGGCCCATGATGCGCGGCCGCCACATGGGACCGGCCGGTTTCATCATTATCGACTGTAAGGGCGAAACCATGCGGTACTCGATAATGCGTCGTTCATAGGGCATGGCGGTGACCAGGAATGTGCTGTGTGGCGCGGTTATCCATCAAAATTAACGGTGATTTTTTGGATTTCGCCCACGTTCACGGGACGATTTTTGATCGGAATTCGGCCCTGCCTGGTGACCGTGTAACGCGCCGTGTTCAGACCGTCGTCACGGTGGCCGGCGGGCTCCTCGATTAACTTGGTCTTGTGGCGCAGCACGTCCTGGTTGGCCAGGGATTCGGGTGTGGATTCGCCTTCCTTGTCGAAGCCCCGGCTGACATGCTGCATGAACTGAAAGGTTCCGTCGCGATGCTCGATGTCGAGACCCTCCGCGAGGCAGCGCTTACGCAAATCGTCGTCTTCGGCGCCCCAACCCCAATACGCGTTGGAATAACCATTCACCACCTCGAAATCCTGGCGGCGAAACATCACGACGCCACCAAAGAAAGTCTCCCGATTGGTATACATGAGGCGATTGCTGCCGGGCGCGACGGGACGGTGTTGTACGCGATACCAAACAATGCGCGTTGGCTTGTCGGGGTAGCTGTAATCGGCCCAGATCGGCAGGAAATCTACATCGTGGAAACAGTGGTAGTCGGCTTCCCGGGTCAGCAGGAACCCAATATTGCGTAACAACCCGGCATTGAACTGAAGCTCGTTGCCCTGCTCCACCAGGGTGATGTCGAAGGCGATGCAGTGGTCGATCTTGTCACGCTGGAAATACCGCAGCATGTGGGGCACGAACTTTTTCAGATGGTTCGGCCGGTCGCGGTAGGGCACCAGGATGGACAGTTTCTTGCTGGTATCGAATGGCATGAGCTCTTTATACGCGATAGCCGGCGAACAGTCAGTCTGCTCAGGCGTCGGCCTCGCCCAGGCGGGGGCGGCCCAGGGCGGTGGCGATGATCTCGCTTTCGATGAACACCTGGGAGCCGTCCTTGCCTTTGGCGATGGTGTCGTTGCGCTCGACTTCGACCCGCACCTCGACGGCGCCGGCGTCGCGGGCATGGGCCTCGGCCAGGGTCCGGGCCTCCTGCTCGGCGGCCTCGGCAGCCTGCTCCAGGTTGGCGAATTCCTGGACGCCGCTGGGCGCATGCATGCGGTAGCGCATTTCGTCGGGGGTGGTAATCAGGGTCTTGACGGTCTGGGTAACGCCGCCGGCGACCGCGCCCACGGCGTTGGAAACCTCCGCGTGGGTCGGCACCACCAGGCGGGTATTGAGGCGCTCGGCGACCGCCGGATAATAGGTCGCCGCCGGCGCGCCGATGGCCACCAGGGGGCGGCGCAGGGTCAGGGCGATATCGAGAAACCCACCGTCGTCGTCATGCTTTGGGGCCAGGGCTTGAGCCAAGAAGTGGCGGCCCAGGCCATCCCCGGCAATGGTCTTGACGTGGTCGCCTTCGGCCAGGGCGGTGGCGATGATGGCCTCGGCCGAGCGCGCCACCACGCCTTCCATGACCTGGGCGGCGAAGGCCTCGATATCGCCGTCGGGGGCAATGCCGTAGGCGGCGGCCCGGCGCGCCCACAGGGTGGCGGCGAGACCCGCCGCCTCGACCGACCAGCTCTTGTGGTGGCCCAGCACGTGGCACGCGTCGCTCGGGGTGAAGCCGGCGGTGACCACCAGGCCGCGCCTGACCAGACGCTTGAGCGAGCGCTCCGGATGGTCGCCGGCGAACAGTTTTTCAAGGGCCACCGGGCCGTCGGTCATGGCCTCCCAGAGCCGCGTCTCGGTGGCGGTCAGGTTGGCCCGGCCGCCGTCGAGATTGCGCAGGCGCAGGGCGAAACGGCCGTCGTTGTCGTGAGCCGGTTCGCGCGCCGCCTGGGCGTGGAGGCGCTCAATGATGCCGGGGTGTTCATGGGCCAGCAGACTGATCGGCACCACCCGCTGGGGGCCGATGGCCAGGGCCGGGCCGGCGTCGAACCAGACTTCGCTGTCGCCGCCGAGGCCGACCGTGTGGGCCGCCACCGCTTCGACCATGGTACGCCAGCCGCCGACCGTGGCGCCCTCTACGTTGAGCACCGGGCGGCCGCCCTTGAGCAAGGCGATGTCGGTTGTGGTGCCGCCCATGTCGACCACGAAAACGTCGTTTTCGCCGGACAGATGATGAGCCCCGACCACGCTGGCCGCCGGGCCCGACAGAATGGTCTCCACGGGACGCGCCAGGGCGGTGTCTTCGCTAACCAGGGAGCCGTCGCCCTTGACCACCATGAGCGGCGCCTTGATAGCCTTTTCCGCCATGATGCCGTGGACCGCGTGGATGAGCTGCTGGATGACCGGGATGAGCCGGGCGTTGAGCACCGCGGTCAGGGCGCGGCGCGGAGCATCGAGGCGCCACGACAGGTCATGGCCGCAGCTTACCGGCTTGCCCGTCAGCTCAAAGACCAGGTCGCGCACCGCCTGCTCGTGGGCCGGGTTGCGCACCGCGAAATAGCCGGCCACGGCGAAGGCGTCCACATTGTCGGCGTGGGCTTCGATGGCCGCCCGGGCGGCGTCGAGGTCGAGTTCCATCTGCTCATCACCCGAGGGCGAGTGGCCGCCGTCGATGAAGGCCACCGGGTCGCCGTCCAGGGCCTTGCGCAGATCGGCCCGGTCGAGCGCTTCGGGACCATGGCCGATCATCAGCAGGCAGACCGGGCTGCCCTGACCCTCGACAATGGCGTTGGTCGCCAGGGTGGTCGACAGCGACACCAGACGGACGTCGGGATGATCATCCTCGAGCACGCCGTCCACCGCGCCGCGCACGCCAATGGCAAGGTCGTGCTTGGTGGTCAGCGACTTGGCCGAGCGAATGACACCCTTGTCGGTGTCGAAGAGGGCGGCGTCCGTATAGGTGCCGCCGGTGTCGATACCCAGAAGTGTTGGCAAAGCGGTGTCTCGCGGTGAGTGGAAGCGGTTACGGGCGCGCTACAAAACCACCGGATTTCACCGGACGCAATGGGAATCGTGCCTGACTCATACCAGCGGTCACTGTTTGTGACCGCCGGCAAGCGCGACCGCGCGTCGCCGCTTATGCGGCGGGAGTCCCAGTCTGTGTAAATACAAGATTGGGCGATGTGAACGCCCATCGGACATTCTTTATGACCGATGGTACTAGTCGTCAAACGGGACGATGAAGCTTTCCAGAACATCACGCTTTTCGTCGGGGATGGGCGCCGAAGCGCGGGCTTCGAGATCAAAGTAGACGGTGATCTTTTCCGATGTGGCCGAGACCTCGCCGGTCTCCACGTCGCTCATGATGTGGCGCGCGATGATCGATGATTTGCCGACCCGTATGAGGCCGCTCTCAACGATGATCCGGGCGCTGACCGGGACCTCCGCCTTGTACTCCAGGGTATCCTTGACGTCGGCGAAGCCGCAGTTGTTGCCGTCGAGATAGGCCCGGGTGAAGCCCATGGCCGTCAGGTGGTGCCAGAACGCGGCATCGAAGCAGCCGACAAATTCCTTGGTGTTCATGTGGCCCTGATGGTCGCATTGCCAGGGGTAAACCACCCCGCGATAGGTCTCGATCAATCCGCTCATGGCGTTCCGCTCTCCACAGTGTTGTTCGCGCGGCGGTCAGCATGCGGGGTGCCTCGCCCGAGGTCAACGGATGGGCTAAGCTAATACCATCGGCCAAAAACATGGCCGATGGGCGTTCAAGCGCCCATTCTTGTACGCAACAGACTGGGGCTCCCGCCGGACGGTCGGCGACGCCCACCGTTGAGACCAAGACTGGCGCGTTTGCCAACGATCATTATGAGTCACTCATAATGATCGTTGGTATGAACTATCATTTTTTACCCGAGGAGGACTGATCATGATTGTGAAGACCAAACAGGACGTCGAAGGCGGCAAGGGCGACACCATCTTGTCCGGCGGCAATTCCCATGTGCTGCGCTACCTGCTGCGAGAAGACGGCGTCGGCTTCACCGTGTCGGACATTACCGTCGGGCCCGGCGGCAACAAGATTCTGCATTACAAAAATCACATCGAGGCCAACCTGGTCATCGAGGGCACGGGCACGGTCGAGGACATGGCCACCGGCGAGGTTCATGACCTACAGCCCGGCACGATTTATGTGCTCGACAAGCACGACAAGCACCGGCTCAACGCCATTACGCCCCTGCGTGTAATCTGTGTCTTCACACCGCCCCTGGTCGGCGGCGAAACCCACGACGAGGACGGCTCCTACCCGCTGCTCTAGTCTTACGCGGCGGGACGCTGTAGCCTGCTAGGGCGAAGGATAATAAGGGGAGGCGGTTCGCCCCATGAGTGACGATAGCAAGCCGGAAAGTCATCGCCGACTGGTCGACATGATCGCCGACGCCATGAGCCACGCGATCAAGAGCGGCCGGGAGGAGTTTGCCGAGCATCTTGGCTCGATCCGTGACCTGGTGGTCGATTCCGAGGTCGATGCCGGCTATGACCGCCGCCCCAATGACGAACTCAACGACTGGATGAAGCAGCGCTATGGCAAGACCAAGAAGCGCATACCCACGTCGCGGATGACCTGATGGCGGCGGTCGAGGAAACCACCCCCCGGCTTCTGGTAGGTAAACTCGACTGACGTTTGCAAGTGATAGCGATTGGAGGCGTTCGATTATGACGACAATCCAGAGCAACGGGGCGAGCGGTGCCTTTGCGGCGGTGTCGGATGACATCGTCGAGGCCATGAGCCGCGAAACCGCATTCGCGCGGGGCCTGCCCAATGAAGCCTTTACGACCCAGGGGTTCCTTGATCTCGAGAACAAGTATGTGTTCTCGCGCGCCTGGGTGTTCGCCGGCCCGGCCAGCGACCTGCCCGACCGTGGCGACGTCAAACCAATCGAAGTGGCCGGCCGGTCGCTGTTCATGACCCGCGGCCGCGACGATGAAATCCGTGTTTTTCAGAACGTCTGTCCGCACCGGGGCGTGCGGCTGGTTATCGAGGACATGCACCGAACGGCGGTGCTGACCTGCCCGTACCACGCCTGGTCCTACGGACTGGAGGGCGATCTCAAGGCCCGGCCCCACTATCACGGTTCGGACAAGCACGACCGGGGCGACAACAACGGCGGCGATGGCGACCGGGTATGCCTGTTCGCGGTGCGCAGCGCCACCTGGCACGACTGGGTGTTCGTTAACCTCGACGGCAAGGCGCCGCCTTTCGAGGACTACATGGCGCCGGTGATTTCGGCCTTTGAATGTTGGGATCTGGCGAACTTTCGCCTCGCCCACCACGACGCCTTCGAGTTCGGCTGCAACTGGAAGCTCGCGGTGGAGAATTTCTGCGACACCTATCATGTGTTCAAGGTCCATCCGGCGTTGCACGAGGTCTACGTTCCCGAGGACCGCTCCACCGCCCATCCCGATGGGGTTCACATGCTAATCTCGAATACGCTGAACGGCCCCTACCGGCTGTTCTCCTCGGCCACCTTCGACGACCTGCCGTCCCAGCCGGGGCTGGCGGAGGACCTCGCCGTGGCGCAGCACGCCGCCAATCTGTTTCCCAACGCGACCATGGTGGTCTCCCCGGGGAATCTCCAGTTCGTCATGTTCGAGCCCCAGGGGGCGGACCGTTGCATCATGCATATGTGGTTCTATTTTGTCGGCGATGCGGCGGCGGCGCCCGAGCACGAGGCGTCCCGGCAAACCGTCTATGGGGATTTTGCCGCCATCAACGCCGAGGACGAGGACATCTGCCATCGCTTGCAGCAGGGCCGCGGTTGCGACGCCTACGACGGCGGTCGCCTGGCGCCGTTCTGGGACGACGGCACGGCCAACTTCCACCGCCAAATCGCCGCCGCAATCCGCGGCGAGGGCGCGTTCGAACGTTGATTAGATAAATAAGCGGACGCCTTACTTAATTATAGGTCACAACCCAAACAACTGCTCCGCGTTCTTGCCGGCGATACGTTTGGCGTCGGCCTTCTTAAGGCTGTTGACCCGGGCCAGGATGCCCGCCATGTCGCCGATGTTGTGCGGGTAGTCGGAGCCGTAGAGCACCCGCTCGGGGTCGCCGGCGACCTTGATGCAGAGGTCGAGCGCCTCGCGGGCGTAGACCACGCTGTCGTACCAGATGCGCTGCAGGTATTCGCTCGGCTTGTCGCTGATGTGCTCGGAACACGCCGGGATGCGCTCGTGGCACATATCCAGGCGGCCGGCGAGATAGGGCAGGGTAGCGCCGCCGTGGGCGGCAATCAGCTTGAGGTTGGGGTAGCGGTCGAGGAAGCCGTTGAAGATCATCCGCGAGAACGCCACCGTGGTGTCGACCATGAAACCCACCGGCGGCACCAGGCCATATTCATCCATGTGCAGATCGGCCACCCCCTGGGGCGCCGTGGGGTGGACCAGCACCGGCAGCGCCCGGCGGTCAATGTCGCCCCACACCGGGGCGAACAGCGGGTCGGTCAGGTCCTTGCCCGCGATGTTGGCCAGCACCATGACGCCGACGGCGCCGCGCTCTACCGCCCAGGCCAGTTCCTCGCGGGCGAACTCGGTGTGCTGCCACGGGATCGAGGCGAACCAGCGGATGCGGTCGCCGTATTTTTCCTGGGCCGCTGCCGTGCACTCGTTAACCATGCGGGCCGCGGTCTTGCTGCTCGCCGCCGGCCCCCAGAACACGTTGGGGCAGGTCAGCGAGACGATGGCCGTATCGACGCCGGCCTTGTTCATATTGCGGATGCGCGATTTGTAGTCCCACATCTCCTTGAACAGGGTCATGAACGGTGAGCCGAACATGTGAATGGTCTGCTGGCCCGCCTTGGTCGCCTTGACCTCGTAATGGGGTTTGCCGTGGATGCCGAGCTGTTCGAGCCAGTCGAGCGACAGCATATGGGTGTGGACGTCAATCACGGTCATCGGTTGAACCCCCCTAGTTCTCGCCGGCTTCCACCAGCCCTTTGCGCGCTACGGCGATGGCTGCCTTGACAGCTTCGTCGTCGCCGAGCTGGTTGGCAAGCAGCAGTATCAGCCGGGCCCGGAACAAGTCCGCGTCCTCGGCGCTCAACTCGGCCTGGGCCTCGATCAGGGCCTCGAAGACATCATCGGGGCTGGTCAGACGGGGTGAGGTGTCGTGGGTCATGATTGGCGCCGTCCCAAAGCCCGGTCCATGGCGGCTTCGATCGTGGCCCGGTCGGGCGAACGCCAGCGGGCCGCCACGTGCTGGTCGGGCCGCAGCAGATAGACCGTGCCGGGTCGGCTGTCATAGCGCTCATGGATCATGTCCTGGCCATGATCGGCGATTTCCACCGTAACGGGCAAGGCCCGTATGGCGTCGCCGGGATCGCCGAAGCACAGCAGGGTGAAACCCGCCAGGGTGCGGTCGAGCAACCAGCCGTCGCCCAGGGGCGCGTCCAGCGCCGGCGCGCCGGGCGTCATAACCCCCGTGAAGTCGTCCCTATCAGATGTGCTGAGTGGCGACTCGTCATAGGCGTGGGGCAGGGACAGCCGGCCGCTGTTGACGAAACCCCGGGCGAAGGGATGATCGCGCGAGAGGTCGAGGATGGCGCGCCGGAACAGCCGCATGGCGTCGTTCCTCGGCGCAATGAAGTCGGTCGCCCGGGTCGAATTGAGGATGTTCTCATCGGCCGCCGGGATGCGCTCGGCGTCGTAGCTGTCGAGCAAACTGTCGGGCGCGGCGCCGCCCAACACGGCGGCCAGCTTCCAGCCCAGATTGTCGACATCCTGGATGCCGCCGTTGCCGCCCCTGGCGCCGAAGGGCGACACGATATGGGCGGCGTCGCCCATGAACAGCACCCGGCCATGGCGGAAGCGCTCCAGGCGGCGGCACTGGAAGGTGTAGAGGCTCGACCAGTCGATGGTGAACTCGGCGTCGGGTCCGAGCATGGCGCGCAGGCGCGGCATGATGGCCGCCTCGCCCAGTTCCGCCGCGCGGTCGACCTGGCGGCCGAGCTGCAGGTCGATGCGCCAGACGTCGTCGGGCTGCTTGTGGAGCAGGGCTGAGTCGCCGTCGTGAAACGTCGGGTCGAACCAGAACCGGCGCTCGGTGGGGAAATCGCTTTTCATGACCACGTCGGTAATCAGGAAATGGTCATGGAAGGTCTCGCCGCTGAACGCCAGGCCGAGACAATCGCGGGCGGTGCTGCGGACCCCATCGGCGGCGATCAGCCAGTCACAGTGGAGCTCATAGGGGCCGTCCGGGGTCTCCACCGTGAGGGCCAGGTGATCGCCCCGGTCGTCGATCCCGGCCAGGCGGTTGTGCCAGCGCACTTCGCCCGCCTCGAGTTCATGGAGGAGCTCGACCAGATAGGTTTCCACGTAATACTGCTGCAGATTGATGAACGCCGGGCGCTTGTGGCCGGGCTCGGGCAGCAGGTCGAATTCATAAAGCAGATCGTCGCCGCGCAGCACCTTGCCCTTGCTCCAGGTCACGCCCTTGGCCATGCAGCGCTCGCCAATGCCCAGGCGGTCGAAGATCTCCAGGCTGCGTTTCGAGATGCAGATGGCCCGCGAGCCGATGCTGACCTGGTTGCCGTCGTCGAGCACCACTACCGGTATCCCGCGCTGGGCCATATCGACAGCGAAGGCGAGGCCGACCATACCGCCGCCGGCGACCACCACCGCATGGCGGACCGGCGCGGCAGCGTCCTGGTCCGGCGAACGGTCGTAGGGGTAGGCGCGGTAGTCGAAGCTCCTGGCCATGGACGACTAGGCCTGCAGGGCGCGCCACATTTCCATGTCGCGCTCGGCGGTCCAGATGCGCGGGTCGCGGGTGCCGCCGGCCTCGTCGAAAGCGCGGGACAGGTTGAACGGGATGCAATGATCGAAGATCACCCAGTCGCCGTATTTCGGCGCCAATATGGCGTAGGCGTCGTCGTAGACCTGCTTGAGATCGTGGCCGGCCTCGACACCCTTCTTGGCGGCGCCGAACATGTCGGCGATGAAGGCGCGGGTGCCGGCAATGCCGTCGGCTATCTCCGCCGTGGTGGTCAGGGCGTCGCCGCGGCCCGGCACCAGCTTCTCCGCGCCGAGCGCCTGGACCGCGTCGAGGGTCACCGGCCAGTCCGACAGGTAGGCGTCGCCGGTGTAGGGGGTGGCGCCGTATTCCACCAAATCGCCGCTGAACAACACCTTGTCGTCGGGTAGCCAGACCACCGTGTCGCCCTTGGTATGGCCCCGTCCCAGGTGGGCGATGCGGACTTCCCGGTCGCCCATCCAGAGCGTCATGGAAGTCTCGAAGGTGAGGGTTGGCCAGGTCAGGCCGGGCACGCTCTCGATGCCCTGGAACAGGCGCGGGAAGCGCTGGGCCTCGGAGTCGTAGTCCTGCTGGCCGCGCTCGACGATCAGCTCGTAGGTGCCCTGGCTGGCGATGATGTGCTCGGCGCCATAGGCCGAGGCGCCCAGCACCCGCACCGCGTGATAGTGGCTCAGCACGACATATTTGATCGGCTTGTCGGTGACCTGACGGACCCGGTCGATGACGTCCTGGGCCATCATCGGGGTGGCCTGGGCATCGATCACCATGACCCCGTCATCGCCGACGATAATGCCGCTGTTGGGGTCGCCCTCGGCGGTATAGGCGTAGGCGCCGGGGGCCAGTTCGGTGAAGCTGATGGTCTTAGCCTCGAGGTCGTTCTGGGATGCGAATTTCTTCTCTGACATGGTGTCTCGCCTAGTTTGTTTTTTTAAGTGTGGCCCTAGTCGCCGGATTTCCAGCTCTCCGCGTAGCCGTCGATCTCCACGGCGCTGGCCGCCCCGGCAATCTCCAGGGGGTCGCGGGCGTCGATCATAACAGCATATTCGTCGGTCGCCGCCTTGGCTGGGACCAGCCGGTTGGCCAGGGCCTTGGGG
This sequence comes from Alphaproteobacteria bacterium, assembly GCA_046582535.1. Taxonomy (GTDB): domain Bacteria; phylum Pseudomonadota; class Alphaproteobacteria; order JAAXGF01; family JAAXGF01; genus JAYZAP01. The sequence goes on along the minus strand of JAYGEF010000098.1, from coordinate 2,540 downwards.
TGGGGGCCGTGGGTGAAGCCCGCCGGGTGGAAGGTCATCATGCCGGCGTCGATGTTGTCGCGGCTGAAGAAATCACCCTCGTGATAGAAGATGACCTCGTCGTAGTCGTCGTTGTTGTGGAAGAACGGCACCTTGAGGGCGCCCGGGTCGGTCTCGAACGGCCGCGGCACAAAGGTGCAGACCACGAAGCGGTCGGCCACGAAGGTGGTGTGGGCCGACGGCGGCACGTGGTAGCGGTGGCTCATGAGCGGCCGGATATGGCGCACATTGAGGCGCACCGGCGAGAGATCTCCCTTCCAGCCGACCGCGTCCAGCGGGTTGTAGGGATAGCTCACGGTCGACAGGGCGTCGCTCCGCTTGACCACGACGCGCCATGGCTCCTCGTCCTGCTGGTCGAGGAACGCCTGGTCGATGGCGGGGGCGTCGAGCATGGCGGGATCGAACACCGCGTGGCGCCCGACCATGCCCTTCTCGGGCAGGCTGTAGCCGTTGTTGGTGGCCTCGATGAGCAGCGCCGTCACCGGCTCGCTGGTCTCGATGCGCCACATGGTCGAGCGCGGGATGACCATGTAGTCGCCGGTCTCGAAGTCGAGATGACCGTAGTCGCAGAACAACGATCCGGCGCCCCGGTGGACAAACATCAGCTCGTCGCCGTCGCCGTTGCGCGCCAGATGATCCATGCGCTCGGGCGCCCGCCACAGGCGGACCCGAAGGTGGCGGTTGGCCAACACCGGCGCCGCGTCCCACGGCGACGGCTGAGTGCCGACGATACTGTTGAGGTCGAAGGCCCGGGGCCGCAGTGGCCCCTCCCACGACGACCAGCCGGTGGGCGGGTGGCGGTGATACATGTGCGACGCCGGGCCGAAGAAACCCTCGCGGCCGAGCTCGCGCTCATAAGTGCCTTCGGGAATGTCGGCGTGGGCCTGGCGCGAGGCCCGGCCCTCGATCCGCTGAACCGGAATGTCACGGCGCATGGGCAGCTCCCGTTTGTGCTTCAACAACGGTGGTTCAAGATGTTATAGTTTCATATGAAACTATCCGCAACAGGCAAACGGGGTTTTACCCATGGCGCGACACAGTGGTGACGGCGGGGTTGCGGATTTCGCTCTCGACGACTTTCTGCCCTATCGCCTGTCGATCGTCACCAACCGCATCAGCCAGGCCTTCGCCCGGCGCTATTCCGAGGCTTTCGGGCTGGCTATCCCCGAGTGGCGGGTCATGGCGGTGCTCGGCAATTTCGCCCCGCTGACCGCCAACCAACTGTGCCAGCGCACCGCCATGGACAAAGTCAAGGTCAGCCGCGCCGTGGCCAGTCTGGTCGCCGCCGGCCATGTGCGCAAAGGTGCCAACCCCGCGGACCAGCGCTCGACCCTGCTGCGCCTGACGCCCAAGGGCCGCCGTACCTACCGCCGCATCGTGCCCCAGGCCCTCGATCTTGAAGCTGCCCTGACCGCCGTCCTCGCCCCCGGCGAGCGTCAGGCGCTGACCGCCACCCTGGCCAAGCTCGAAGCCTGTGTCGCGGAACTCGAATAGGTCCAACGGGCTACTTAGAGATTGCCTGGTCGGATCGAAAACGGTTACCAAAGTCAAAGCTGGCAATCAATTTTGGGAGTGCACGACATGTTTTCATACGAAGGTAAAAAGGTCATCGTCACCGGCGCGGGTCGGGGCATCGGCCGGGCCACCGCATAGGCCATGGCCGGTCAGGGCGCTGATGTCACCCTGGCGTCGCGCACCGACACCGAGCTCAACGCCGTCGCCGCCGAGATCGAGGCCCTGGGCCGCAAGGCCTGGGTCGTCACCGCCGATATGTCGGACATGGACCAGGGGCTGGGGCTTATCGCCACGGGTTATGAGGCCATGGGCGGGCTCGACGTGCTGGTTAACAACGCCGGCGGCGGCAGCAGCGTGCCCGGCGGGCTCGGCCCGCTGGAAGAGTCGACGCCGGAAGGCTTCGACGCGGTCTACGCTCTCAACGTGCGGGTGCCGTTCTTCATGTGTCAGGCGGCGGTCAAGCACATGGCGGACGGCGGTGGCGGCGCGATCTGCAATATCGTCTCCATCGACGGCGTCTTCCCGGCCCCGCTCGTAGGTGTCTACGGCTCGGCCAAGGCGGCGCTGATCAGCCTGACCGGCACCATGGCCGTGGAGTTCGGCCGCCGTAACGTGCGCATCAACGCGGTGGCGCCGTCGCTCATCGACACCAAGCTGGTGGCCCGCCACATCGCCGACGACGACGCTCGCGCCGATCGCGCCTCATTCTTCCCGATCAACCGCATCGGCACCGCCGAGGACATCGCCGGCGCGGCGGTTTACCTGTGTTCCGACGACGCCGACTGGACCTCGGGCGAGACCCTGCTGGTGGCCGGCGGCCAGAAGGCGGCCAGCGACACCATCCGCTGGCTGCGCAAGGTCAACCCGGTGCCGGACGCGGCGAAATTCTGAGCCGAATTTCGCCTTAATTGGAAAGCGCGTTCAAGCGGCACGCGGCCTCCCGCCAAACGGTTGGCGACCCGCGGTCGCGGGCTGAAAGAAAGAAG
>JAYGEF010000342.1:0-8062 GCA_046582535.1 Alphaproteobacteria bacterium | reverse complement strand
ACGTTACGCCGTTCCTTGAGGCAGACCACGTATTCCTGGGCTTCGCGGTTGCTTATTTCCATGACTACCCGGGGAGTCATATCGGCCTCGGGGAGGGTGCCTTTCTCACTGATGGAGCCTTTCATTATGGCATTCAGGGTCGATTTACAGCACAGAAAGCCAATCGGGTATCGACGGGCCTCACGACCCGGCATGTCGGCGACCCCGCAGTGAATCTGGATGATCATTCCAAGATCCTATCAATCGGTAAATGAATTGGGCGGTTGGGCAGATCGGCGGTCAGTCTTGACTTCGGATCCTTCTGAAATCATGTACGCGGAAATATGCCGTATGAACTTAGCTGGGAAGAACGTGGCGTTGTCTCACGATTCTGGGGCGTTGTGACCAGCGAGCAACTCATCGACAACAATGTCGACGAATTGCTGGACCCCAGGTTCGAGCACAGCGAATACGATCTAACCATATTTGAGGATTCGGTGGTGTTCAACGTGCCCAGTTCAAAGCTAAGGCTCATAGCGGATTCGGATGCGAATTCCTCTAATCGAAAACCGAGTTTTCTCGTCGCGATTGTTGCGGCGCAAACGGTGATTCACAAATTGTCCGACATCTACCGTTATGAGCATGAAGTCATAGGCGGCCGATGGAAGATAGAAAATTTCGCGACCGAGGCCGAAGCGAGACTGTGGCTTGCCGAAAACTTGGATTAGGACCGCGCAAGATCGAAAAACGCCTGGACCGTGCGCACGTTACGCCGTTCCTTGAGGCAGACCACGTATTCCTGAGCTTCCAGGTTGACGTCGGAAATATTGATTGCTTTCAGGCGGTCGTCGGCACCGAGTTCGGCGGCTGACACCACGCCGATGCCAAGGCCGGCGGCGACTGCTTCGTGCAGCGCTTCACGGCTGCCGATTTCCATCACCACCTGGGGACTTACCCCCGCCTCGGCGAGCGCCGCTTCAAGTATCTGCCGGGTGCTCGACCCTTCTTCCCGCAGGATCATGGGTTGGCCCTCGAGTTCGCCAAGGCGAACACCACGCCGTTTGGCCCAAGGGTGATTTCGCGGCACAAATAGCACGACAGGTTGATTGGATAGGCGAATGGCATGAAACCGGCGGTCGTCGTCAATCCGCGCCACCACGGCCACGTCGGTCCGGTATTCCACTAGATCGCGCAATACCGACCGCGAATTGCCCATGGCGACGGTGACCCGCACCGCGGGGTAGCGCTCAATGAACGAAGCCAGCAGGCCCATGACGAAATAGGGCCCGTCGGCGCCGGCCCGCAAATGGCCGCCGCGCAATTCATGGGCCGCGGTCAGCAATTCCTCGGCCTCCTCTTCGAGATCGAAGATGCGCCGAGTGATTTCGAGCAAATCGCGGCCAAGGTCACTGAGCGCTACCTTCCGGCCGCTGCGATGAAGCAGACTGGCGCCGTAGCTCTCCTCCAGGGCTTTGACCTGAATGGTAACCGCCGGCTGGCTCACCCCAAGCAGGCGCGCCGCCTTGGTAAAGCCACCTTCCGTGGCGACCGCGTGAAAGGCTCTGATCTGTGCATGGTTCATAAGCAGTACATATCACAATTATTAGAATTAATAATTTGATTTATGACTCGATTCGCCGTCATAAAGCCGCCTCGACGCCACTCTTCATGGCCACGGATCGGACGCCAACATGGATCGCGACGAACCTCTCCTCCTGACCCCGGGTCCCCTCACCACGTCGCCCGAGACCAAGGCCGCCATGCAGCGGGACTGGGGCTCACGGGATACCCATTTTATTGCTCTGAACGCCCGGGTCCGCGAGCGTCTGGTCGCTCTCGCCGGCGGCCAAGGCAGCCACGTCTGCGTGCCGGTTCAGGGCAGCGGTACGTTCGCCATCGAAGCCACCATCGGCACACTGCTGCCGCGCCATGGCAAAATGCTGGTGCTGGTCAACGGCGCCTATGGCAAGCGTATCGAAAAGATCTGCCAGATCATGGGCCGTGCCTGCGTCACCTTGGAAACCCCCGAGGATGTGCCTAACGACCCGGCCGCCCTGGATTCGGCCTTGGATGCCGACCCGGCAATCACCCACGTGGCGGTGATTCACTGCGAGACCACGTCGGGCATTCTTAATCCGGTCGCGGCGGTGGCGGAGGTAACGGCCCGTCATGGGCGCCGCCTGATCATCGACGCCATGAGCGCTTTCGGCGCCATCCCGCTGGACGTCCGCGAAATTGTCTGCGATGCGGTCGTCGCGTCGAGCAACAAATGCCTCGAAGGCGTGCCCGGCATGGGCTTCGCCTTGATCCGCCAGACCACCCTTGAAGCAGCGGCGGGCAATTCCCACTCCCTGAGCCTCGATCTTCATGCCCAGTGGGTCGCCATGGAGGGTAACGGCCAGTGGCGTTTCACACCGCCAACCCATGTGCTTGCCGCCTTCGATCAGGCCATCGCCGAGCATGCCGCCGAGGGTGGTGTTGCCGGCCGTGGCGCGCGCTACGAACGCAATTGCCGATTGCTGGTGAATGGCATGCTTGAGTTGGGCTTCGAGACTCTGCTGCCGCCCGAGTTGCAGGCGCCGATCATCATCACCTTCCACAGCCCGGCCGACGCCAATTTCGATTTCGCGGTGTTCTACAATCACCTGCGCCAGCGCGGCTACGCCATCTACCCCGGCAAGCTGACCGTCGCCGAAAGCTTCCGCATCGGCTGTATCGGCCAGCTTGGCGACGACGAAATGCTTGGCGCCCTGGCGGCGATCCAAGAAACCCTGGCGGTAATGGGCGTCGATAATCGCGCACCCGCCCGGGCGGCCTAACTCAATCCTTCAACTCAATTCCTGCAACGGAGAGCATCAATGAGCGCCAACGACGATTTTGTTATGAGCCGGACTTACTGGGGTAAGGTCAAGGGCCTGATCCTCGACTGGAGCGGCACCACGGCGGATGCCTATGTCTTGGCACCGGCGGTGGTGTTCGTCGAAGTGTTCGAGAAGCACGGCGTCACCATTTCCATGACCGAGGCCCGCGGCCCCATGGGCCTGCGCAAGGACTTGCACATTCTTGAGCTGACCAAGCTACCGGAAATTGCCGCCCGCTGGGAAGCGGCCCACGGCAAGACGCCGGACCAGGGCGACGTCGACCGCATGTTCGCGGACTTCGTGCCCATGCAGCTCGCCTGCCTGCGCAAATACACCACTCTGCTGCCCGGTGTCGCCGATACCATCAAGACCCTGCAGAACCAGGGCATCAAAGTCGGTAGCACCACCGGCTTCCTGCGCAGCATGGTCGACATCCTTGAAGAGGACGCGGCCAAGCAGGGTTACACTCCGGACGCCTCGGTGGCCGGTGATGAGGTCGAGCATGGCGCCCGTCCCAACCCGTTCATGGTCTACAAGAACCTCGATATGCTCGGGGTCACGCCGATCCAGTCCGTGGTCAAGGTAGACGACACCACGTCGGGTATCGGCGAAGCCCTCAACGCCGGTTGCTGGGGTGTCGGCATCGCGCGCTACTCCAATTACATGGATATCAATTCCCTTGAGGAAGCCGAAAACATGGCGCCCGAGGAGATTGCCCGGCGCCTCGAGATCACCCGCAACATCCTGCGTAACAGCGGCGCCCACTATGTGATCAACGAGCCGGTCGAGTTGCTTGGTGTCATCGAGGACATCAACCGGCGCCTTGCCAATGGCGAGTCGCCCTAGCGCTCTATAGGTTGTTCGTCAAATTACGCCGCGCGCCTTCGGGTTGCGCGGCGTTTTTTTGTGGGGTAGATGGGCGCGTCCGCGTAAACTCGCGCCGTCAGGGCAGCAACGAGGTAGGATCAACACAATGAAGCTTTATGATTATGCAATGGCGCCAAACCCGCGCCGGGTGCGCATTTTCGCCGCCGAGAAGGGCATGACCATCGAAACGGTCCAGGTCGATCTTCGTGGCGGCAGTCAATTCGAGGAGTCGTTTCAAGCGCTCAATCCGGCCTGCGCCGTGCCCATGCTGGAACTCGACGACGGTACCCGAATCACCGAGACCGGCGCCATCTGCCGCTATCTGGAGGAAATCCAGCCCGAGCCCCCGCTCCTGGGAACTGATCCGGTCGACAAAGCCATGGTCGAGATGTGGCACCGCAAGGTGGAACTTCAGGGCACCCAGGCGGTCGCCGAGGCATTCCGCAACACGGCTCCGGGGTTCAAGGATCGTGCCATCGCCGGTCCCGTGGGTTACGCCCAAATCCCTGCTCTGGCCGAACGTGGCCAGCAAAGGCTTGGGGATTTCTTCGATATCCTTGAGGCCCGTCTGAACGAAAGCACCTTCGTTGCCGGTGAGCGTTTTTCCATCGCCGATATTCTGGCGCTGGTCACTGTCGATTTTGCCCGGGTCATCAAGGCCAGTCCGCCGGACTCCGCGACCGCTACAGCCGCCTGGCACGAAAAGGTCTCGGCCCGCCCCAGCGCCAGCGCCTGAGCCATGACAGTAACTCTCGACGATATCAGGGCGGCGGCGGCGGTCATTGACGGCGCGGTTATCAAAACACCGACCGCCCACTCACGCACGCTGTCGGAGATTACTGGCGCCGAGGTCTGGCTCAAATTCGAAAACCTGCAGTACACCGGCTCGTTCAAGGATCGCGGCGCCCTGGTCAAGCTGGCGTCCCTGGACGATGCCGAGAAGGCGTCGGGGGTTATTGCCATGTCGGCGGGCAATCATGCCCAGGCCGTGGCCTATCACTGCCAGCGCCTCGGCATTGCCGCCACCATCGTCATGCCCCAGGGCACGCCCCAGGTGAAGGCCCAGAATACGCAACGCTTCGGCGCCCGCGTGGTGTTCGAGGGCGAGACCATCGACGAAGCGGCCGTCCGCGCCCGCGCCATGGCCGAGGAAGAAGGTCTGGTATTCGTCCATCCCTACGACGACGAGAAAGTCATCGCCGGCCAGGGCACGGCGGCGCTCGAAATGCTCGAGGTCGTTCCCGACCTTGACGAGCTGGTCATACCCATCGGTGGTGGCGGTCTAATTTCAGGCAACGCCATCGCCGCCAAGGGCCTCAAACCGGATATCGAGATTATCGGCGTCGAGGCGGCGCTGTACCCGTCCATGTACCAGGCCGTCAATCAACTGCCAGCCAAATCGGGCGGCCGCACCATCGCCGAAGGAATCGCGGTAAAGACCGTCGGCGCGATCACCCGTCCGATCGTCGAGGCCCTGGTCAAGGATGTGCTAGTGGTCAGCGAGGAGGATCTGGAGGTCGCCGTGCAGCTTTTGCTGACCATCGAGAAGTCGGTCGCCGAGGGCGCCGGCGCGGCGACCCTGGCCGCCCTCCTCGCCCATCGCGACCAATTCGCCGGACGCAAGGTCGGGCTCATCGTTACCGGCGGCAACATCGACATGCGCCTGCTCTCATCGGTCATCATGCGCAGTCTGGTGCGCGAGGGCCGTATCGTGCGCATGCGGGTCGAGATCACAGACTCGCCCGGCACCCTGGGCCGCATCGCCAAAATTATCGGCGACGCCGACGCCAATATTATCGAGGTCTATCACCAGCGCGCGTTCTCCGGCCTGCCGGCCAAGAACGCCGACCTCGACGTGGTGCTGGAAACCCGCGACGCCGATCATGTCCGCGACATCATGGCGAAACTCACCGCGGTCGGGTTCCGTTGCGCCCTGCTGGGCCGTGATGCTGTCGGCAGCCCGATGTAGGCTGGCGAGACAATATGTGCGACTGAAGCCATCGGTTTTGCATTACCTTCAGTTTCTTGCTCCCCGCCCGCACCGGCCCTTATACTGGCGCGCCTTTTAAATGGATGCGTTCATGAAGACACCACCATGCCCGCCGACACCGGCGCAGCACCGATGGCCACCGTATGAGTGCCGCCGCACCGATCCTACTGGTTGTTCACCGGGAATGGTCACGGCCGGGACAAATCGAGGCCGCGCTCAATGCCAAGGGCTGGCCGACCGAGCGTTGTTGCATTCCCGCCGGCGACCACCTGCCCGAGCAGTTCGATGACATTGCCGGCGTAGTCATTTTCGGCGGGCCCATGAGCGCCAACGACGATCATCTCGATTTTGTCCGCGCTGAACTCGACTGGATCCCCAAGGTTGTCGAGTCCGGCACGCCGTTTTTTGGTGTCTGCCTCGGCGGCCAAATGCTGGCCCGATGCCTTGGCGGCAAGGTCGCGCGTCACCCCGACGGCCTGTATGAAGTGGGTTATTACCCAGTGTCGCCGACACCCCGGGCCAACGGCCTTTTCGACGACTTGGACCAGGTCTTTCATTGGCATGGCGAAGGCTTCGAAGTGCCGGACTGTGCCGAACTTCTGGTTACCCGAGATATCTTCCCCAACCAGGCTTTTCGCTGTAATTCCACGACCTACGGCATACAATTTCACCCTGAAATGCAGGCGGAGACGCTCGAAAAGTGGGTCGACTATGGTTGGAAATTGAAGGATTGGCCGGGTGGCCATCCGCCCAGTGTTCAACGCCGCCAGCATGCCCGCTATGGCGCCGCCATGCACCGCTGGCTTGATCGTTTCATTGACGCCTGGCTGGCGGACAACGATTAGGCGCGACCCATCCGCTCCCGCGCGGTTTTCCGGATAATCTCCTGGATCGCCGGACTTTGTTCCATCAGATCCTGGAAATCATGCGCTCTCAGCGCCAGCAACTGGCAACTCGTCACGGCAATGACATCGGCGTTCCGTGTGCTTTGTTCGACGAGCGAGATCTCGCCGAAGAAATCGCCGCCCATTAGCTCGACAGACTCTGGCTCGAGCACGACTTCGACGCGGCCACCAACAATGAAATACATGGCGTCACCGACATCGCCGCGATGGGCGATTACCTCGTTGGGCACGGCGATGCGCGGCCGGAGCAACCTGGCGATGGCGGCGATCTGCCTGGCGTTCAGGGAGCCGAACAGCGGCACGCGGGCGACCACGTCCCACGAGATGATGAAGTCGCGACGTTTGATTTCCTCGGCGAAGCCGGAGGCCAGGAGACCTGCCGGCATGGCGAAGGCGCCGACACCGAGGATGGTAACGAAGCCGCCGAGCAGCTTACCGATCACGGTGACCGGGACGACGTCGCCGTACCCCACCGTGGTCAGCGTGACCACTGCCCACCACATGGCGGCGGGGATACTGCTGAACGCCTCGGGCTGCGCCTGGTGCTCAAAGAGATGCATCAGGCTGGCGGTGAAGACCAACAGAACTATCATAATTAGCATGACGCTAAGCAACGCGCGGCGTTCGTTGTAGAGCACTCGGCCGAGCATCTCGATGGCTGGCGAATAGCGCGTCATCTTGAACAGCCGCAACAGGCGAAAGACCCTGAGGAAACGCAGGTCAATCGCGAATAGGATCGAGAGATAGAACGGCGCGACGGCAAGAAAATCGATGATCGCCATGGGCGTCACGGCGAAGCGCAGACGGTCGGCGATGGGCCCCCGATTTACGCCGTGGGGTCTCTCGGTGCAGGACCAAATCCGCAACACGTATTCCACCGTGAAAACGATTACCGAGAACACCTCGAAAATTCTGAAGGGCCCGGCATAACGCCGGCCGACGCTGTCGACCGATTCGAATATCACCGCGAGCACGTTGGCCAGGATCAGGCAAACCAGGAAGAGATTGACGACCCGTCCCGCGACGTCCTCCCGGTCCGAACCGTCGAGCAATTGATAGACCCGGCCTTTGAGCGTCTGCATCGTCACGGTGCTATTCACTTTCCCCGCCACCCCTTGCTCCGCCCGGACTGGCCTCCCGGGCCCGCCCGGCCAGCCGATGTCATTGAACTATATCAATGTTTGCCATGCTGGTCGAAAATTTAGTTGTGGCGGCGTAGAGGGGAATAACACCATAATAAGGTGGCGCGCGACGATACGGCCGTCGGTTCGCGGAGCTGTTGACGCAGGGCAGAAAAGGTTAGTCCATTCGATGCCAAGGGAAATCCGCTTCGCGGCGTTTGCCCGCGCGATTACCAGTAATCAATCGGTCATCAGCTACAACGCCCTGGTTCCAAAGGTCAAAACCGACGCCAATGGCGAGGTCCTTCCCTATCGGCCGCCCAAGCTCAAGCTTCGCCC
>JAYGEF010000308.1:0-4632 GCA_046582535.1 Alphaproteobacteria bacterium | reverse complement strand
CGGCCCGAAGCGGTGCCTCGCGGTAGACCGACGCCGCAATATCCCAGGGATGTGAAGACGCCAGGCTGTAGCCGGCCGAAATGTGACGCCCAATCCCGTGTCATGCAGAAGACGCCGCCCCAGGTGTGTTCGAAATCAAGTTTGTCGAGCATGGGGAAGCGTTTGGCGATCCCCGCCTTATGGGATTCCGCCAACGCTCTTCGGCGGTTCTCGCTCAAGCGGAAGTCACCCGTATAAAAGGCGCCGTGACGGGCAAGAATTCGGTTCGATAGCGTGCGACGCACGGTTCCGGCGCCGGTGATTCCCCAATCAGGCGCGCCTTCCATGGCCGCCAGTTCCTCATCGTTGAGAGGCCGTGACAGACTGCCGCAACTAAGCATCGGGAAAACCCCGCGCTTGAGAAACCCAAGCTTGGCGACAAACGCGTTGTTGGTGAGCAATATATTCTTGGCCGTAATCGAACCTTCCGCGCATTCGATCTGAATGGGCGAGCCCGGGTCAACCCGAAGCACCGGACTTTCCTCGAACACCACCACATTGTCGGGCATGTTTTCGCCGAGCCCGCGGCACATGGCCGCCGGGTTCATCAGCACCGTGCGCGGCGTCAGAACAGCGGCGTGGTAATGATCCGTTCCCACCACCTTGGCGAGGGCGTGCCGATCCAAATACTCATGCGCCTCGCCGACGCCGTCGAGGGTGCTGATGGTATGCTGGAGCTTCGCTTCATTTTCGGGGCCGACCACCGCGGTCAGGTGACCAACGGGCGACCACTCACAGTCGATGTTGTGCTTGTGAACCAGGCCGTCGAGCTCGGCAAGGCCGGCGACCACCAACCGCGAGACACGGCGATTGTCTTCGACGCCAAGCTCTTCGGTCAGGTGCGGGGTATCGATAATGAATCCCGCGTTGCGGCCCGACGTGCCGTAGCCAACCCGGTACTGTTCAAGTAAGACGACACGCGCGTCGGGCGCCAGTTTGCCGAGCCGGCGCGCCGCGGCAAGGCCGGTGACCCCGGCGCCGACCACCACCCAGTCGGCGGTCTGGTGGCCCTTGAGGCGGTTGGCCGGCGCCGGTTCCGGCAGTATGGCGTACCAGCCCGACGCATGGCGCTTGTCGGTGAGAAGAGAATCGTGGCTTGTCATGGATTTTGTGTGCTAGGGCAGGTGGCTCGGCAGGGCGTCGCGGAGCGGCCGCATATGGTCGATCTCAATGCCGCAGCAGCCGCCGATGATCTGCACGCCTGCGGCGACGCAGCCCGTGGCCCAGGCCACATACTCGTCCGGCGTGACGGGTGTTGTCGCATTGTCTCGGTAGGTCTCGACGTAATCGTCTCGCTCGGCTTCCGGGTAGACGCAGAGCGGGCCCTGCCACTTGGGGCGGATCATTTGGAGAGCCGCATCGGTCGCCGCGATCGGCGAATGGAAGACGCAGGCCACGGACCCGCCGAGGGCGACGACTTGGTCAAAGCCCTCGCCGATGGTCTGGAGCGAATTGTAGCCCAGCCTTGGAATGGTCTCACCGCCGTCGAACCGGACCTTGAAGCCGGGCCACACCGGGAGACCGGTGGCCACACAGGCCTCGACCACCCACTTGCGCTGGGTGTTGCCGCCGGAGGCTTCGGCGAGCAGGAAATCGACCCCGGCCTCGGCCAGTATCTCGGCCTGGTGATGCAGGTTTGCCTGGGCCTGGGCTTCCGAGGTTTCGGTCCACCTGTCCGCATAGTCGGCTTCGTTGGCAACCCGAATGCCGAAGCTTGAGACCGAGCCGGCGATCAGCACCGGGCGGTCCCTGGCCGCCTTGTCGCGGGCGTCCTGGGCCAGGGCGACGGCGCGTATGTTGAGTTCGGCAACCTTGTCGACAAGGCCGAGCGGTTCCAGGTTGTGGCGTGCCGAGGCATAGGTGTTGGTGGTGATGATATCGGCCCCGGCCTCGATATATTGCTCGTGCATGCGCCGTACGGTGGAGGGGTGGCTCTCAAGCGCCGACGCCGCCCAGGCAAAACCCGACATGGGCACGCCCATGGTCTGAAGCCGGCTGCCGACGGCGCCGTCGAGCATGATGACTTCACGATCCGCCATGCGCCGTTCCAGGTTCGAATACTCACTCATGACTCGGTCTCTCCGATAATCCAAAATATTTCCCGAAGGAACTCTCAGCACCGTTGGTGGGCGCAGTCAAGTTCCGAAGTCGAAATTCGGCAAATTGAACGACTCGTCCCGTGGCGTGATGGCGACAAGTCGCCCGAACAGCGATTGGGTGGCGTTGATATTTGATGCGAATTGACAAGCCCAAGCTTTAGCATCAGGCTGAAACGAGCTGGCTGGTTATCGTCACTAATCATTAGAGTTCAAAATTGGAGAGTAACGATGGATACCATCAAGAAGACCAAGAGGGAGCACGTGCATCCGCGTATCACCGAGTTCAAGGAAATCATTCGCGGCGGAAAGATCGCCCGGCGGGCGTTGGTTCGCCACGCCGCCGTATTAGGCGTTAGTCTGAGCATCATCGGCGCTTCCCTGGTTGGCGCGGCAACGCCAGCGGTGGCGGCCGACGATCCCGTACGCGGCGGCACGCTGCGCACTGAATACAACTGGATCCCGTACACTGAGGACCCCGCCACGGATGGCATCGGCACCGGCCTGGTCGGCTTGTCGATCGCCGAATCCCTGATTTGGGTTGGCGAGAGCGGCGCACCCCAACCGCAGTTGATCAAGTCATGGGAGACCAACGCTGACAGCACGGAGTGGATCCTTCACCTGCAGGAAGGCGTGACATTCAACAACGGCAAGGCGTTCGGCGCCGATGACGTGATCTGGAATCTCAATCACTGGATGGACCCGGACGTTGGATCGTCCTTGGGCGCGGCGCTCGACTTCCTGTCGCCCGAAGGCATTACCAAGATCGATGACCTGACCATCAAACTCAGCCTCGATCGCCCGAATGCCGACGTCCTTCTGGCGTTTTATGACTATCCCAGCATGATCGCGCCCGAGGGCGGCTGGACCGATTTCTACAGTGGTGATCCGGCCGACGCCATCGGGACCGGGCCATTCATGTTGTCGGAATTTACCCCCGACGAGCGCATGGTTCTGGTGCGCAACCCGAACTATTGGCGCAAGGGCGCCGACGGCCAGTCCCTGCCCTACCTGGATAAGGTTGTCGTTACCGCCGGCTGGGATGACGCCACACGGCTGGCGGCCCTCATCGCCGGCGAGGCCGAGATATTGTCACCCAGGGCCGGGATTATCGAAGAGCTCCAGAAGTATCCCAATGAGATCAATATCGTGCCCCGTCTCACGGGCTGGGTTACGCCCATCGTCATGCGTGTCGATATGCCGCCATTTGATGACGTACGGGTACGCAATGCCCTCCGGCTGGTGCAGGACCGGGCGAAGATCCAGCAGCTCGTTATGCCCTTGGGCCCGGTGGGTTATGATCACTGGATCCCGTCCACGGACCCGTCCTATTGCGCCGCGGCCGACGCCGGTGGACTGCCGCAAGATATCGAAAAGGCCAAGGCACTACTGGCCGAAGCCGGTTATCCCGATGGTCTCGACCTTGAGCTTTCCCTGTCTGACGATTCCCATCGCCCGGCCTACGCCCAGGTCTACAAGGAGATGGCGGCCCAGGCCGGCATCAACATCAGCCTCAATATGCTTCCCAGTTCAGCCTTCTGGGACAAATGGCAGCAGTGGCCGTTTTCCATCAGTGGCTGGAATGGGCGGATTCCGGCAACGAAGAACATAAGCCTGGCAATGCGCTGTGGCGCTGGCTGGACTGAATCCTACTATTGCAACGAGGAACTCGACGCGCTTTTGGACGCATCCGACGGCACCGTCGATGTTGAGAAAAAACGTGAGCTGTTCTGCCAGATCCAGGACATCATGCAGGAGGATTCCGGATATTTAATCCCCTTCTGGGCGGCCTCGTACAGCGCCAACCGGACCAACGTGCATCTACCTGACACGTGGTCCAGGGGTGGTTTCCTCTGGCATCAGATGTGGCTGACTGATTAGTCGATACTCACCAACGCTAACCTGGACGGAATAACCCGGGTGGCCGTTAAGTTCTGTGGCTTCCAGCGCTATGCTGGAAGCCACAGGATTTTTGCCGCCTGAGGAAATACCACACCGGAAGAGACACAGACATGCTTGGGTTTCTACTGAATCGCTTAGGCTCGATGGCACTGACCATGCTGGTCATATCCATGCTGGTCTTCTCGATCGCCGAGGTGGTTCCCATTGACCCCGCGAGAAATGCCCTGGGACGATATGCATCCCAGGTAAAGGTCGATGAACTGCGGGAAAAGATGGGCCTCGACCGCCCCGTGGTGGTGCGCTATTTCACCTGGATCACCAATGCGGTGCAGGGAGATTTAGGGGAATCGATCCACTTCCGCCGCCCGGTGAGTGATCTCGTCGCCGTCCGCCTCGGGCGTTCCCTGACCCTCGCGGCCCTGGGTTTCGCCTTTATGATTCCCATCGGCCTCGCCTTGGGCTGTCTTGCCGGGATCTCGGAAGGTCGGCTTCTTGATCGCGTGATCTCCCTGATCGGCAGCCTCCTGGTATCGGTCCCGGCGTTCGCCAGTGGGATATTAGTAATCGTCGTATTCGCCATATGGTTGCGCTGGCT
>JAYGEF010000191.1:0-6481 GCA_046582535.1 Alphaproteobacteria bacterium | reverse complement strand
GCCAGCTCATTAAGGGCGCGGCCCGCCTCGCCGGCCATCAGGGCCTCGAACAGATCGAACACCTGGGCCCGGTCGGCGAGCCCCAGCATCTGGCGCAAGGCATCTTCCTCGACCGTGCCGCCGCTGTGGGCAATGGCCTGGTCGAGGATAGACAAGCCGTCGCGCACCGAGCCGTCGGCGGCGCGGGCGATCAGGGCCAGGGCCTCGGGCGTCGCCGCCACGGATTCCCTGGTGGCGATGTCGGCGAGGTAGACCGCCAGGGTCTCGGCCTCGACCCGGCGCAGATCGAAACGCTGACAGCGCGACAGCACGGTCATGGGCACCTTGCGGATTTCCGTGGTGGCGAAGATGAATATGACCTGTTCGGGGGGCTCTTCCAGGGTCTTCAACAGAGCGTTGAAGGCGCCCTTGGAGAGCATGTGGACTTCGTCGATAATGTAGATCTTGTAACGCGCCGAGACCGGGCGATAGCGCACCCCGTCGATCAGGTCGCGCATGTCGTCGACACCGGTACGGCTGGCGGCGTCCAATTCCAGCACGTCCACGTGGCGGTCATCGGCGATCGCCACGCAGGGCTCGCATTCACCGCAGGGGCTGATGGTCGGGCCGCCCTGGCCGTCCGCGCCAATACAATTAAGCGCCCGGGCGAGAATCCGCGCGGTGGTCGTCTTGCCGACGCCGCGCACCCCGGTGAACAGATAGCCATGGGCCAGACCGCCACTCTCGATGGCGTTGGTCAGCGTGCGGACCAGCGCCTCCTGACCAATCAGCTCGGCGAACGCCGCCGGGCGGTATTTGCGGGCCAGAACCCGGTATGGAGTATCCTCGGAACTCATGCGGATCTAACCGGGCTTCCTGCTCGCGGTGGCGGAAAAACGTAGGGTGGAAGACTGGACAACGACCCAGGGCAATCTCGTTACGGCTGCTTCCTTCCGGATCTGACCGGGTTGGCGAGGGCTCCGTCCATCGCCAGTCTCCCAGGGCAATATATCAGCTTTCCGGGCGCCGGGCGCAAGCCTTTCCCGCCGAATTGCGACAAGGTGGTTGTTACTCTTGCTCCCGCGGTTGCACGCCAAGTTCCGCGCCAATCTTCAGGCCGTCCTGCCAGAGGATTTCGTCGAGGGTGACTTCGCCGGCCGCCAGGGAGGCGCGGCGGCGGGCGGCGCTGCCTTCGCCGGGCATGCGGATGGCGTCAACACCAGGCGCTTTCTTGGATGCCTTGACCTCGTCAATGCGGGCCTGGACCTGATCGCGAAAGCCGGAATTGCCGAACAGGCCGGGGTCGAAGGCCATGAGCATGTGGCCCTTGACCGCGCCCGGCTTATTGACGTGGGCCAGGCCCATGTCGGAATCGGCGAAGGCGCCGGACAGAAAGTCGATCATCATGAGCATGCCGAAACCCCGGTGGCCGCCCGGATCGATGGCGCCCATGTCCGGCTGAAAGCCCTTGCCGTTGGCCACCGCGAAGGGATCGCTGGCCGGATTGCCGGCGGCGTCGTGGGCAACGCCCGGCGCGAGCTCGCCGTCGTAGCGTTGGGTGTAGCGCACATAGGTCGGCAAGGTGGCGCAGGGGGTGAAGTCGATGACGAAGGGATCTCCCCGGGTCGGCACCGCCCAGGCCATGGGGTTGCTGCCCATATTAGGCTCGACGCCGCCATGGGGGTGGACCACCAGAACCGTGTCGTCGGAGAACATCATGGCGATGAACCCGGCGTCGGCGACCTTTTCCACATAGAGGCCGGCGTGGAAGCTGTCGTGACTATTGGTCACGGCGACCATGCCGATGCCCGACGACTGAACCTTGGCGATGGCCGTCTCCACGGCCAGCAGCATGGCCAGGGGCCCGGGACCGTCGTTGCCGTTGATCAGGGCGTGGCTGGGACCGTCCTGCTCGACCACGGGCTTGGCCATGGGGTCCGCATGGCCGTGGCGATAGTAGTTGAGGTGGGAGCTGATGAGATGATTGAATCCCTGAACGCTGACACCGCGAAGGTCCGATTCGAGGTGGATTCCGGCCAGGGTCCGCGATGTCTCGTCGTCAACGCCGACGGCCCGCAACAGGCGCTCCATATAGTCGCGCAGCACCTCGATCTCGACCGTCAGGGTGCGATGATTGAGCATGGTCTCCTCCGGTTTGGAATCACCCCGTTTCATTACCACGGGCGGTGTGTCGGACATAGGCCCCGCCCTTGCCTTGACCGGCTGCCCCGTGCCACCCTCGCGCCATGGCTCGAATCAATGTTTATGCTGGAGGAATTCTCGACCGCGCGTCGCCGTTGCGCGGCGATGAAGGCTGGGTCGAGGCCCATCTGGCCAATCCCGAGGCCCGCTATGTGGCGGTGTGGCGTGGGCAACACTTGGTGCGGGGCGACGACCCGCCCCATGCGGTGATGCTGCCGCGCGAGGCGGTGGCCCCGGCCATCGACCAGGGAGCCGCCACGGTGCTGCTCGGTGTTGATGGCGCGGTGGCCTATTTTGCCGTCGACTATTCGGCCCATGACGACGACCCGTCTGATGGCGCTCTGGCCGACCACGGCGTGTTTCTCGATCTGCGCGAATTCGGCGGCCTGATCGCGGCGCCTGAAGCCTCCATGCTGGCCCAGGCGCGAGGGCTCATGTACTGGCATCATCGCCATCGGTTCTGCGGCGTCTGCGGCAGCCCGGCGCGCATCCGCGAGGCCGGCCACGTGCGCCAATGCAGCAACGATGCCTGCGGCGTCCAGCACTTCCCGCGTACCGACCCGGCGGTCATCATGCTGGTGAGCCATGGCGACAGTTGCCTGCTGGGCCGCCAGGCGAGCTGGCCCGAAGGACGCTACTCGACCCTCGCCGGCTTTGTCGAACCGGGGGAAAGCCTGGAAGAAGCCGTGGCCCGGGAAATCAACGAGGAGTCCGGCGTCACCGTGCGCGACGTGCGTTATCACTCGTCCCAGCCGTGGCCCTTCCCGTCGTCCCTCATGCTGGGGTTTTACGCCACCGCTGTGGACCCTACCATCACCATCGATCACGACGAACTCGAAGACGCCCGCTGGTTCAGACGTGACGAACTGCTCACCCCGGACGGCGCCAAGCGATTGCCGCGCCGCGATTCAATCTCCCGCCAGTTGATCGACGACTGGCTCAACGGCAGTGAATGACTCTATGAACAGTTATCTCGATACCCTGCTGAGCGGCGACATTCCTCGGGAATGGTCGTTCGAGCCGGCCGAATACGACGCCCGCATCAAAGCCTTGCGCGGGCGCATGGCGGCGCGCGGCATCGACGTCATGCTGATCCACGGCGCCGTCGATCTTTGCTACCTCACCGGCTATCAGACCCTGTGGCCCGATGCCTATGCCTGTCTGGTGGTGCCGCAGGGCGGCGAGCCGTTCATGCAGGTCGGCGAGGTCGAGGCCTCCTGCGCCGTGCTCCATGGCGGCATTACCGATCTGGTGCTGTTCGACTGGGTCGGCGCGGCCGCGATTCCCGGGCAGCTGGCGGACCTGCTAAAAGCCCGCGGCTTCGGCAACAAAGCCATTGGGGTTCAGAGCGGGCGCATCGAAATGGGCAAGAGCGGCCCGGTTGACGCCCATCTCCTGGATCACCTGCGCACCGCCCTCGACGGCGCCCGCTTCATGGACGCCACCTTGCTGATGTTCGAGCTGCGCTTTCGCAAGTCGCCGGCCGAGATGGTCTATATGCGCCGGGCCGCCAAGATCACGGATTCCGGCATGCGCGCCGCGGTAGCGGCGGTCGAGCCCGGCAAGACCGAGAACGATATAGCCGCCCTCGCCGCCATGGTCATGATCGCGGCGGGCTCGGAGTTCTTCTCCATCGATCCCATCGTCAACGCCGGTCACCGTACTGGCTATTTCCACACCACGTTCAAGCGCCACCCCATCGCCGAGGGCGACCCGGTGCAACTCGAATTCGGCGGCTGCTTCCACGGCTATACGGCGCCCCAGATGCGCACGGTTCTGACCGGGCCGCCGACTGATTTCCAGCGCCGCATCATCGATACGCAACTGGCGGCGCTTGAGACCCTCTACGGCGCCGTGCGGCCCGGCCGCAGTGTCCGCGACGTGGCCAAGGAAACCCAAAAAACCGTCGGCGCCATGGACGACGAAATCTTTCGCTCAGGTCACTTCGGCTACTCGGTCGGCCTCGGCTTCCCGCCGACCTGGACCGACGGTCCGGGCTATCTCTCGGAAGACAACGATTTCGAACTTGAAGTCGGCATGACCTTCCACACGCCGTTCTCGTGGCGGGTGCCGAAGGAATTCGTCATCGGCACCAGCGAGACCATCGCCGTGACCGAAACCGGCTGCGACACCCTGACCAGCGACGAGCGTAGCGTCGAAATCAAGTAACGCCGCGACCGGGACGCTACTCAGGCCTTTCGCGGCACAATGCCGCGTTCTTTCAATTTGGCGACAATCTGCTCGGCCGCCTGTTTGGCGCTGGTGTTGTCGCCGTCGAGGTGAATTTCCGCCGCTTCTGGCGCTTCGTACGCGGAATCGAACCCGGTAAAGTTTTTGATCTCGCCGGCCCGGGCCTTGACGTAGAGCCCCTTGACGTCGCGCCGCTCGCACTCTTCGAGCGAGGTATCAACAAAGACTTCGATGAATTCACCAGCCTCGACCATATCCCGCGCCATACGGCGCTCGGAGGCAAACGGCGAGATGAAGGACGCCAGGACGATGATCCCGGCATCGACGAAAAGCCTGGCAGATTCCGCGATCCGGCGAATGTTCTCGACCCGGTCGGCGTCGGTAAAGCCCAAGTCGCGGTTGAGGCCATGGCGCACATTGTCGCCATCGAGAATGTAGGTGTGGCAGCCCACGGAGTGGAGTCTCTTTTCCACCAGGTTGGCGATGGTCGATTTGCCGGAACCCGACAAGCCGGTGAACCAC
This sequence comes from Alphaproteobacteria bacterium, assembly GCA_046582535.1. Classification (GTDB taxonomy): domain Bacteria; phylum Pseudomonadota; class Alphaproteobacteria; order JAAXGF01; family JAAXGF01; genus JAYZAP01. The sequence goes on along the minus strand of JAYGEF010000191.1, from coordinate 1,588 downwards.
AAGACACAGGGTTTCTGCCCTTTAATTTCGGCTCTGGCTTCCTTGTGGACGTCGAGCGCCTGCCAATGGATGTTGGTGGCCCGGCGCAAGCCGAAGTCCACCATCCCGGCGCCAACCGTGGCGTTTGTGAAGCGGTCGATCAGGATGAAGTTGCCGGTGCCGCGGTTGTCTTTGTAGGGGTCGAACGTCAGGGCGCGATCCAGCGAGAAATTACAGATGCCGACTTCGTTCAGTTCCAGGGTCTTGGCCGCCACATGCTCCAGGGTATTGACGTTGACCTTGTATTTGAGGTCGGTGATGCGCGCCGATGCGGTCGAGGTGCCGATCTTGATGAGGTAATTTCGCTGCGGCAGCAAAGGCTCCTCGTGCATCCAGATCAGCTTGGCCTCAAATTGGTCGGCGAAATCGGGCCGGTCGGTCGCGGCGGAAATAACGTCGCCCCGGCTGATGTCGATTTCGTCTTCCATGGTCAGTGTCACGGCCTGACCGGGCCCGGCGCGGTCGAGATCACCGCCCAGTGTGACGATCCGCTCGATCTTGGAGGTTTGGCCCGAAGACGGGACAACAATATCGTCCCCCGGCCTTATGACGCCGCAAGCGACGGTGCCCGAAAAACCACGAAAATCCAGGTTGGGGCGGTTGACCCATTGGACCGGCATGCGGAACGGTTGGTGCTCGGCACCCGACGCGATTTCCACGGTTTCCAGATAGCTCAACAGGGTCGGGCCGAGATACCAATGGCTGCGGGCGCCCGGCGCGATCAAATTTTCGCCCTTCAGCGCGGAAATCGGAATGGCGATAATCTCTTCAAAGCCCAGATCGGCGGCAAAATCTTGGTATTCCTGCTTGATCGCCTCGAAGGTATTCTGATCGAAGTCGATCAGGTCCATTTTGTTGACCGCCAACACCACTTTCCTGATCCCCATCAGCGACACGATATAGCTGTGGCGCAGGGTTTGGGTGAGGACGCCTTTACGGGCGTCAACCAGGATCACCGCCAGATCGACGTTCGATGCACCGGTGGCCATGTTGCGGGTGTATTGCTCATGTCCCGGCGTGTCGGCGACGATGAACTTGCGTTTATCGGTGGTAAAGAAACGATAGGCCACGTCGATGGTAATGCCTTGTTCGCGCTCGGCCTGGAGTCCGTCGAGCAACAGGGCAAAATCGATCGCATCGCCCTGGGTGCCAACGCGCTTGGAGTCGCTTTCGAGAGCGGCGAGCTGATCTTCGAATATGAGCTTGGAATCCCAAAGCAGGCGGCCGATCAGGGTGCTCTTACCGTCGTCGACGGAGCCGCAGGTGATGAAGCGCAGCAAGTCCTTGTCTTCCTGGGCCTCGATATATCCATCCATATCCGTGGTGATCGATTGCGGTCCCTGGGCCATTAGAAATACCCCTCCTGCTTCTTCTTCTCCATGGAACCGGCCTGGTCGTGATCGATCACCCGGCCCTCGCGCTCTGAGCCACGGGCCACCAGTGTTTCCTGAATGATGTCCAGCAGGGTGGCGGCGCCCGATTGAACCGCGCCGGTCAGCGGATAGCAGCCGAGGGTGCGGAACCGAACCTGGCGCATCTCGGGCTGCTC
>JAYGEF010000061.1:0-3152 GCA_046582535.1 Alphaproteobacteria bacterium | reverse complement strand
AGATCGGTATTCGCGGCGCCCAGAACAGCGACGAGGGCTGGATCTATTCTCTGGAGTCGGGCATGCGGGTGATCTTCATGGAGGAGTTCACCGAACTTTGCGTCGACGCGGTGATTGCCGAGGCCCGTCGGGTGGTCGGCGACGGCCCGACCTATATTTCCTTCGATGTGGACGGTCTCGATCCGGTCTACGCGCCGGGCACCGGCACCCCCGAAGTCGGCGGCCTCACCACCATCGAGGCGCAAAAGCTATTGCGCGGCCTGCGCGGGCTCGACATTGTCGGTGGCGACGTGGTCGAGGTCTCGCCACCGTTCGATCCCAGCGGCAACACCGCCCTGGTCGGCGCCACTATGATGTATGAAATCCTCTGCATCCTCGCCGAGGCCACCGCCAAACGGATAGGATAGACCATGACCATTGCCGGCATCGACCACATCACCGTCAACGCCAGCGACCTGGACGCCTCGCGCCGGTTCTACGTCGAGGTTCTCGGTCTACGCGATGGCGACCGCCCGGCTTTCGACGTGCCGGGCATCTGGCTCTACGCTACCGATCACCCCATCGTCCATTTGGTCGGCGACCGCGAAAGCACCGCCGCGTCCACTGGCCCGTTCGACCATTTCGCCTTCCAGGCCGCCGACCTGACCGGGGTGGTCGGGCGACTCAAGGCGGCGGACATTGCTTATGACCTTTTAATTGTACCCGGGCTGGAGCGCCGCCAGGTCTTCGTGACCGACCCGGACGGAGTCAAGATCGAGCTCAACTTCGCCGCCGACGAAGCCCTACCTGATGACGCGTGAGGCCCCATGACTGACGAGCCGATCCTTAAGCCCGGCGCCGTCGCCCTTGTAACTGGCGCCAGTGCCGGCATTGGAACGGCTATCGCCGAGGCCTTGGTGGCCAAGGGCTGTCAGGTGATCTGTACGGCGCGCCGCCTGGATCGCCTCAAGGCCCTGGCCGAGCGACTGGGCGAGAATTGCCACGCGGTCGAGCTCGACGTCGCCGACGCCAAGGCCACGGCGGGCCTCATCGACAGCCTGCCTGAGAGCCTTCGCGAGATCGATATTCTGATCAATAACGCCGGCCACGATGTCGGCGGCCGCCAGCCCTTCATCGACGGTGACGTGGAAGACTGGGCCTCGATCATCGACACCAACGTCACCGGCTTGATCCGGGTCAGCCACGCGGTGATCCCCGGCATGGTGGCGCGGGGCCGGGGGCACGTGGTCAATCTGGGCTCGATCTCAGGCATCGGGCCGGCGCCGGAATGCAACGTCTACACTGCCAGCAAGTTCGCCGTGCATGGCCTCAGCCGTAACCTGCGCCTCGACTTCGCCGGCAGCGGCATCCGCGTCACCGAGATCATGCCCGGCACCGTGCGCACCGAATTCGGTGCCGCCCGCTGGGCCGGCGATGAGGCGCGGGCCGACGAATTCTACGACAGTTTTGCGACCGTTCTGGTACCCGACGACATCGCCCGCTGCGTCGTCTTCGCCCTCGAGCAGCCAGCCAACATGATCGTCGCCGAAATGGTCGTGATGCCGACCGCGCAGGGGTGATTGCAGTGATCATGGCCCGCGACAATTAGAGCGGGATAGCGCCCATGAAGTTCCAGCTAGTCATCAATATGGAACGGTTTAGTTCCGCTACCGACATGGCGGTGCTTGAGCGCCACGTGCTTGAGATGGTCCAGATGGCGGATCGCGGGGGCTTTGAAATTGCGTGGGCGGCCGAACATCATGCCCTTGAGATGCTCGTCGCGCCCAACCCGTTTCAGATGCTTGCCTGGTGGGCGGCCCATACGGACCGTATACGGCTTGGAACGGCGGTGGTGGTGGCGCCGTACTGGCACCCGATCAGGCTTGCCGGCGAGGCTGGGCTTTGCGACCTCTATAGCGGCGGTCGGCTAGAGCTCGGGATCGGCTCCGGCGCGTATCAGCGTGAGTTCGATCGCATGCATCCCGGTCTCAAGCAGGCGGACGGCTATCGTTATGTGCAGGAAATGCTGCCCGTGCTGAAGGCGCTGTGGCGGGGTGATTATGCCCATGACGGTGAGTTCTGGTCGTTCCCGGTCGCCACCGCCGTGCCGAAGCCGGTGCAGGCGCCGCATCCGCCGATCTGGATCTCGGCTCGCGCGCCGGTGACCTATGATTGGGCGGTCAAGCAGGGCTGTAATATCCTGTCCTGGGCTCTGACCCGACCGTTCAGTGAGGTCGAAGTCTACAAGGGGCGGGTCGAGACGGCGCTTGAGAACAACCCCGGCTCACGGCGGCCAATTTTCGCCACCATGCGTTACACGGCGGCGTGCGATAGGGAAGAGGATGTCGAGATCGCACTCGAAGCCGTGATGCGCCAGACCGGGCGTTTCGAAAATCTTTTCAAGGATATTGGAGATGTCGATAACGGCTTCGCCGAAGAGATCGACCTTAAGGATCTCAACAGCCGGCACGAGTTCGACCGCGCAGCCATGCGGCAAAACCTGATGTTCGGCACGCCCGACCAGATCATTGCCAAACTCAAGCCGTACCAGGACCTTGGTGTCGATCATTTCACTTACTGCGCAAGCTTCGGCCTCGGCTTGAAGCAACAGAAACGCTCGCTCGAGCTGTTCATCAACGAGGTCATGCCGGCCTTCGATGACGCGCCGACAAAAACCACAAGCACGGTGGAATGAGCGGACTGCTCGCGCGGTATCCTGGTAGAGGAGGGTTGCGCGAGGCGATATCGCGCTCCCACGATATATTGTTGCGGTGGGAAGGGGCCTGCGCTAAATAAGTGAGGCGTCAGGAGCGTGGCCTTTACGGCCGTCGCTACGTGTCCGGGCGGGACACTCCTGACGCCTCTGGAACCCGAGAGTTCCGTGTCCACGAGAGCGGGTAGGCGACCTGACCACTTTGCTGCTTATGGCCGGCCCCGAGAGGCCTTCCATTCGCGGCGAGGCGGTTGTCTCTTTTCAGAGACCATCGACCTCGGTGGGCTGCTCAACTCCACACCTTCATTCGGGATCTTTGTGACCGCGTCCAGCGCCCGAAGACACCTTCCGCTGACACCAGGCGTCACCCGAAGGATCAGCCCTCTCCGTAGGGAGGAACGGAATATCCCGAAGGACGAACCGCCCGCCGTACGAAAAATCCCGGGAAAGGATGGCGATT
>JAYGEF010000125.1:0-3081 GCA_046582535.1 Alphaproteobacteria bacterium | reverse complement strand
GGCCTGGAGAATCAATCCGGGTGTGACCCATTTGCGCCGCGCGGCGGCAACATGGAGGAATTCGGCGCGCTGCTTGAGCCGCTCGATCGATGCGGCCATAGTTTTACGCGGCCTCCTGACTAAGCGGAGAGGCGCTTGCGTCCCTTGGCCCGGCGGGCAGCCAACACACGGCGGCCTGCCGCGGTCGCGCCGCGCGAACGGAACCCATGGCGCCGCTTGCGAACGATAATGCTAGGCTGAAATGTGCGTTTCACCAGTCAATCTCCGTCGGTTCGGTAAGCCCGAAAAGGGATGGTTCGTAGGCCCCGGGCGAGGCCGCTCCGCTGTATAGAAGCCCAACACGGGCGAGTCAAACGCGCGGGCGCTTCAGCGCCCGCCGCGAATAGTCTATTTGATGCCGAAAGCCTCGAAACGCCTGTTGAATTTGGCGACCTGACCGCCGGAATCAACAAGCCGCGTAGCGCCACCGGTCCAGGCCGGGTGCGAGTTGGGATCGACGTCAAGACGCATGGTGTCGCCGGGCTCGCCCCAGGTTGACCGCGTCGTGAAACTGGTCCCGTCGGTCATGATCACGTTGATCTCGTGGTATTCCGGATGAATTTCGTTCTTCATGCCAAGGCTCCTGGGCACGCGCGTGAATTTGAGGCGCGAGTTATAGCGAAGCACGACGCCCTCGGCAAGCAGCCATTTTGATACCGCCGGCCGGTCGCGTGGCGACTGTACCAAAGCCTGCATTACGCCGTTAAGGTGACCGTAACAACCCCCAGCCTATGCTTGTGTTCGCCGTCCGCTTGCGATACCGATAGCGCGCATTTTCGCGCGACCAGGAAACATCAACCGCACAGCGCAAAACCGGGCCATAAAACGAATGAGTCGAGGACATTTAGATAGCGCCGCCGACAAGGGCGAGCACGCTGTCAGCCGCCAGCTTGGGCAGCTGCGCCACCTGGTCCGGTTTTTGGCGCCATACAAGGCCGCCATGGCCGGTGCTTTGGCCGCATTGATCGTTGCCGCTGGCACGGTTCTGGCTCTCGGCATCGGTCTGCGCCATTTGGTCGACGACGGCTTCAAGGCCGGTGATTCGGCGCTGCTCGACCAGGCCCTGGTGATCATGCTTGGCGTCATCGCCCTAATGGCGGTGGCCAGCTACGGGCGTTTCTACCTGGTGTCGTGGATTGGCGAGCGCGTCGTCGCCGACATTCGCCGCGTGGTCTACGATCACATCATCACCCTCAGTCCGGCGTTCTTCGAGACCACCCGGACCGGCGAGATCCTGTCGCGCCTGACCGCCGACACCACGGTTCTCCAGGTGGTGGTCGGCAGCACCGCCTCCATGGCGCTGCGCAATGTGCTGCTGCTGATCGGCGGCACCGTGCTGCTCGCCATAACCAGCCCCCAACTGACCCTGATGGTATTCGTCGTCGTGCCTTTTGTCGTGCTGCCCATAGCGGTCTTCGGCCGCCGGGTGCGGCGCTTGTCGCGCATCAGCCAGGATCGCTTGGCCGATGCCGGCGCCCATATCGACGAGACCCTCAACGCGGTGCGCACGGTCCAGGCCTTCACCCACGAGGCCCACGAGCGCGAGCGCTTCGCCGACCGCGCCGAGGCTGCCTTTATGGCCGCCATCGATCGGGTAAAAGTGCGGGCCGTGCTGACCGCCATCGTCATCTTCATGGTGTTCGGCGCCATCGGCGTGGTGTTGTGGCAAGGCGGCCACGACGTCATCGACGGCAGCATCAGCCCCGGCGAGCTCTCCGCCTTCGTGTTCTACGCCGTGGTTGTCGCCGGCGCGGTGGGGGCATTGAGCGAGGTGGTGGGTGAGTTGCAGCGCGCCGCCGGCGCCACCGAACGGCTCATGGAACTACTGGCGACCCGCTCCGACATTGCCGTGCCGGCGTCGCCCAAAGCCTTCCCCGAACCGGCCCGGGGCGCGGTCGTGTTCGACGACGTCACCTTCCGCTATCCGACCCGGCCCGAACGGCCGGCCCTGGAGCATTTCAACCTGACCGTCGAGCCCGGCGAAACCGTGGCTCTGGTCGGCCCGTCCGGCGCCGGCAAGACCACGGTGTTCCAATTGCTGCTGCGTTTCTACGACCCTCAGAGCGGCCGCATCGCCCTCGACGGCGTGAGCCTGCCGGAGGCTGATCCGGCGGTGCTGCGCGCGCGCCTCGCCCTGGTGCCCCAGGAGCCCGTGGTGTTTGGCGCCGACGCCTGGGACAACATCCGCTACGGCCGTCCCGACGCCTCCGACGATGACGTGCGGGCCGCCGCCGACGCCGCCCGGGCCACTGAGTTCCTCGACAATCAGGCCGAGGGCTTCGCCACCGATCTCGGCGAGCGCGGGGTGCGCCTGTCCGGCGGCCAGCGCCAGCGCATCGCCATTGCCCGGGCCATCCTGCGCAACGCCCCGGTGCTGCTCCTCGACGAGGCCACCAGCGCCCTCGACGCGGCCAGCGAAAGCGCCGTCCAGGCGGCCCTGGAGAAACTCATGGTCGGGCGCACGACGCTTGTTATCGCCCATCGCTTGGCCACCGTACTCAAGGCCGACCGCATCGTGGTCATGGACGAGGGCCGGGTGGTAGCCACGGGAACCCACCACAAACTCATCGCCGAGGGCGGCCTCTACGCCCGCCTCGCCGAACTCCAGTTCGACACCGACCGGGCGAGTGAGGATGACGGCGAGGCGCGGTTGCTGGCGGAGTAAGCGCTACTTCTTGGCGCCCACGCCTAACTTCGACGCCAACACCTTAAAGGCCAGCGGCGCCAGGACCACCACCAAGAATATTCGCACCACGTGATGGGTCGAGACGAAGGCCGGGTCGATGTCCAGGGACAGGGCGATCAGGGTCATTTCCGTGAGGCCGCCGGGGGCGAAGGCGAGGACCAGGGCTTCGGCGGGCAGGCCGATCATGGCGTGAATGGCCAGGGCGAAGGCCACGGCGCTGCCCAGCATGATCACCGTCGAGCCCGCCGCCGCCGCCATGGCCCGGGCCAGGCGGCTGATGGCGACCCCGGCGAAGCGGCAGCCGATGCCGACCCCGACCACCACCTGGGCGATGTTGATCAGCTCCACCGGCGGCC
>JAYGEF010000092.1:0-3019 GCA_046582535.1 Alphaproteobacteria bacterium | reverse complement strand
CCGGGGTAGGTCATCCAGAGTAATCGGCTCGTACGGTTCAAGGGCGAGATAAAGCCGGCGCAGGCGTTCGGCGAAGCCGTCGAGCATGCTGTGTTCAACGATGGGGAAATGGTCAGGCTGTTCGGCCAGCCGATCCAGGTTGGCTATAAGCCGTTGGGCGCTGACGTCGGTCAATTGGCCGAGGACGCGTGACAGGCTTTTGGTAGCCGCCAGGCGCTGCCGGTCATCCGGCGTTGTGGCGGTTTGGCTGGGCGAGGGGCCCATGAAGAATGCCATCTCTTCGATCAATTCGAGCTTGGCGTCCTGATCATCGGGCAGGTAGTCGGTGAGGGTGATGGTCTGGCGCACGCCATCGACCTCGCCAAGCCGTACCGACAGGGCCGCGGCTTCGTCCCGATCCGCCGCCAGTACGTTAAGCGTCCACGGTGGATGCTCGCTCTGGCTCAACAAATCCTGCAGGGTGGTCACTGACTCGGCGGTGGGGTCGTGAAGATTCAACGGGTTGAAATCGAAACGCGCATCGAGCACCAGGGGAATTGCTGCAAGCGTGACGAGCGCTGCGCCCACGCGGATTACGCGCCGGTAACGTAACGGAAAATCCGCCTCGGCTTCGGTGGTCCCGGCGGTCTCGCCGGGCGGCGCCACAGGGTGACCGAAGGACACGACCCGCAACATGGCGGGCAACACCGTGAAATTGGCGACCAGGCTGATGAACATGCTGGTGCCCGCAATCAACCCCAGTTCGGAAACCCCGACGTAATCCGTGGGGATGAAAACATAGAATCCCGCCGCGGTGGTCATGGCACAAAGAAACAAAGCGCCACCGACCTGACGGCCGGCCACGGCGACGGCCTCGCTCTGGCCGATACCCTGGGTCACCAACTCGCGATAGCGCAGGCACATGTGAATGCTGAAGTCGGCGCCAAGGCTGATGAACAGCACCGCGAAGGCAATGGAAATGAGGTTCAGTGAACCGATGGCCAGGGCCGCGAAACCGGCAGCCCACACCAGTCCGACGAGCAGGGTAACCAAAGCCGCGACCACCAGACGGACCGAGCGAAGACCGATGAGCAAGACCAGCCCGACCAGAACGAAAGACAGGAGCCCGGCGGTCTCGGCCCCGCGGCGGGCGCTGTCCAGCTGATCGTAATTGAGCGCCACGCTACCGGTCAGCCGCACCCGGACACCACGGTCGGGCGTCAGGTCGAGTTCCGCCACTATTGCGCGGACGGCGTCGAGCGCCTGTTTCTGGGGCTGCAGACTGGTGTAATCGAGACGCGGCTGGACCAACAGGAAGGCGCGCTGGTCGTCGGCGCTGGCCGTCTCACCGGTCATCACCTCGCGCCACGACAAATAATAGGGCTTGCCCTCCATGGCGGCTTCAATCGCCGCGCTCAACCGGTCGAAGGCGGCGGCGAGGTCGAAACTGGCGGTCTCGCCGGCCTCGAATTCAGTGACGGCGGTGTGCAACAGGTCGAGCAATCCCCTGAGGCTGGGATCGTCGGCCAGGCTGGCGATCAGCGGCTGGACCTGGGCCAGGTTGTCGGCCAGATCATTGATCTCGTCGATATCCAGATAGAGCAGGCCATTGCGGCTAAAAAAGGCATCGCCGCCGGGTTGGTACACGCTCTTGAACATGGTGGGATCTTGGGCGAAGCGGTCAGCCAGGGCGCTGGCGGCATCCTCGGCCAGATCAGGGGTCGCCCCGTCGATGACCACCAGCAGGGTATCGCCCGCATGAGGGAATGCCCGGTCGTAGTCCTTTACAGCCTGACGAAACGGCAGGGCTTCGTCGATCATGTCGGCGGTGTCGGTATTGATACCCAGGTTTTCCGATACGAAACTCAGAATGCCAATGGTCGCGGCCAGAGTGAGCGCAAGAACCCAGCCGGCACGGGCGTGGGCGCCGGCGACCCAGTTGGCGAGAAGCCGTCCGGCTCCATGATCGTCGCGGGTATCCATGATGCGGTCGCCACTACACGACATCGCCGCTGGTAGCAAGGTTATAGCTTTGATGAAGGCCGTCATAATCGTGTACAAAGGACGCCTTAGGGCAGGGGACGGAACAGCCGATGGCTGACATTGTTGACCGGTCGGCAAAAGCCGAAGCGATAGCGCCATCGACCACGGCGAACACGCCCGATCTGGTCGAGTTCACCGATCTCGCCATGGCTGTTGGGCTGCCTTTGCTGACGGCCCGTCCTGGTTGTCGCCGCCATCCGTGTGGCGCGGTGTTAGCCGGGCCTGTGTGCCGTTCTATGGCCCCGGCCAGTCGGGCCAGCCATCGACACCATCGGTGTACCAGCAGGTGGAACGGGTTTTAGGCGTTGATGCACCGTCGGCCAGGGCCGTGGTCGGCAAACTCATCACCGAGGACATTCAGTCGCTGATCGAGTTGTTGCGGGTCTACCGACCCGGCGGCTGGACTCCGCCAATTGACCTGACCGGCGGCGAACATTTGAAAACGGTCGTGGCCGACGGGCGGGGCGTGATCCTGTGGGTTGGCCATTTCGTCCATAGTGATCTGGTGGCCAAAATGGCTTTTCACCGCGCGGGGTGGCAGTGCACCATCTCAGCCATCGGCGCCATGGTTTCTCATCGTCACGGCTCGGTATGGCTTGGCTCAACCGGGTAAAGACCGCTGCCGAGGATCGATTTCTCGGCGCGCGGGTCTTAATCGACCCGCAACGCCCGGCAAGCGCCATGAAGACGTTGCACAGCCGCCTTAAGGACAATCAGGTGATCTCGATTAGTGTTCGTGGAGCCAAGGAGAACAGTCATTCTGTGGCTTTCCTACACGGCGAGATAAGTATTGCCGGCGGTGCCGCGCGACTGGCCCGCGCCAGCGGTGCGGCCCTGCTGCCGGTCTTTCCGGTTCGCAATGATCGCGGCGGATTCACGGTCCATGTGGAGGCGCCGCTCGACCCGTGTGATGCGGGATTAGCGTATGGCCAACGGCTCGAACGCCAGGTTCTGGCCCATCCCGGGCAGTGGCTTGGGTGGCTCCACCTATGACGAC
>JAYGEF010000029.1:0-4837 GCA_046582535.1 Alphaproteobacteria bacterium | reverse complement strand
ACGCAGACCGCGTTTTAGCTTTTGCTCGGATAAAATTGAAAAACGTCGAGTTTCAAAATTTCCAATTATTTCCGGATATATAAATAAGTATTTATTGTATTGACAGGTCTGCCTTCTATTGCTAACAGCCTTACATTATTTTCTTTCAGTCTCATTACGAGGACGCCATGCCCAAGAAACCCACCGTTAAGATCGACGAAAGCGCGCTCAACAAAGGTCAGCTTCGCAAGCTTAATGCCGTGAGAAAATCATTCGGTCCCGAGATCGCTGACAAGGCTTTCGCCGAATGGCTCACGGAACAGCCCAGAGAGATTGCAGAGCCCGAAGACATGAACGCGACCACGATCCGCGAGACCCTGGAGCCCATGGTCATGAGCAACAAGCTCAAGATTCCCCGTGGTGGTTACCTGGTGCGGAGAGGCCGAGGGCGGATTATCGTCGAGCGCGCCCGCTCTGAATAGAAAAACGGGTTAGCGCCTGGGCGCTAACCCGTTGAAATAGATGGTAGCGGGAGAGGGATTTGAACCCCCGACAAAGAGATTATGATTCTCCTGCTCTACCAACTGAGCTATCCCGCCACTGGTATGGCGTGCGGTATAAAAGCCGCCGCCAATACTGTCAAGTCGGGGTTGCCTTAGCCCCCTGACATCGCCTCGGGCCGTTCGATCCAGCCGCCCCCCAGCATGCGCTCGTCATGGTAGATCACGCAGGCCTGGCCCGGTGCAATGGCGGCCTCGGGCGTATCGAGAATTATCTCGGCGCGGCCGTCGTCGAGACCTCGTAGCATGGCGGACACAGCCTGGTGAGGCGCTCTCAGCTTGACCCTAACCGCCTGGGGCTCGCCGTCGAGCGCCCGGTCGCCGAGCCAGTTGATCTCGTTGATGGTCAGTCGCCGACCGAGCAAAGCGTCATAGGGACCAACCACCACCTGGCCTTGGGCCGCATTGATGGCCACCACATAAAGCGGCTGCAGCCCGGCGATACCAATGCCCCGACGCTGGCCGACCGTGAAATTTACGATCCCGTCGTGGCGGCCGAGGACCTGACCCTCACGGTCAATGAAATCGCCGGGCTCATACGCCTCGGGGCGCAGCCGGGCAATGACCGCCGCATAGCCGCCCTCGGGCACAAAGCAAATATCCTGGCTGTCGGGCTTGCCGGCCACCGCCAGGTCAAAGCGATCAGCCAGGGCCCGCACCTCGTCCTTGCTGGCCAGGCCGCCCAGCGGAAACCGCAATAGATCGAGTTGATCACGGGTGGTGGCGAACAGGAAGTAGCTCTGGTCGCGAGCCGGATCGGCGGCGCGATGAAGTTCCGGGCCGTTCGGACCCACGGTCCGCTGTACGTAATGGCCCGTCGCCAGCGCCTCGGCGCCAAGATCCCGCGCGGTCTCCAGCAGGTCACGGAACTTGTCCGTCTGGTTGCAGCGAATGCACGGTACCGGCGTCTCGCCGCGCAGATAGGAGTCGGCAAAGTCGTCGATCACCGCGGCGCGGAAACGGTCCTCGTAGTCGAGCACGTAGTGGGAAATGCCGAGCTTGTCGGCGACCCGCTGGGCGTCGTGGATATCCTGGCCGGCACAGCAGGCATTGGGCCGGCGGACCGCCGCGCCGTGGTCGTAGAGCTGCAGGGTAATGCCAATCACCTCATAGCCCTCGTCAGCCAACACGGCGGCGGTGACCGAGGAATCAACCCCGCCCGACATGGCCACAACCACGCGGGTATCGGCGGCGGACTTATCGATGCCTAATGAGTTCATGGAGCGGAATATAGGCGCTGATCGCCGCCTGACAACCTTAGCCGGCCGGAAGCGGTTGCAAATTGTTGGCTAGCGTGGTGCAAGTAACCATCTCGAAACGAATAAAAACGATGGTGACAGTCCCATGGCGAGCCTCGATTCACATCTCATCCGCCCGACCCGTGGTTTCATGGGCGTGCCCTCGACCCTCGATCTGACCGGCGCCAAGGCGGCGATCCTCGGCATGCCGTTCGATTGCGGCGCCGATCCGTACCGCATCGGCGCCCGCCAGGGACCCGGCGCCATTCGCGACCAGGCGATCCGCCTCGACGGCCCCTACCCCAGTTTCTCCATGAACGATCCCCTTGAGGACCTGCGGCTGATCGACTGCGGCGACGCCAACGTGATCGCCGGGCGTATCGAGGAAGCCCACGAAGTCATGGAAGCGGCCATGTGCCAGATCGCCGACGCCGGCGTCATTCCGGTGACCATGGGCGGCGACGGCGCGGTCACCCTGCCCCAGCTTCGCGCCATGGGCGCCCGCCATCCCGACCTGACGGTGATCCACTTCGATTCCCACACCGACGCCTATCCCATCGAGGGCCAGCGCCGCCACACCAATGGCACCACCTTCAACAACGCCGCCGAGGAAGGCCTGATCGACGCCCAGGGCTCGTGGCACATCGGTATTCGCGGTACCTGCCGCCACCCGGACATCATCGGCTTCACCCGCGCGTTCGGCTATCAGGTGGTCACGGCGGATGAGTTGTTCGAGCGCGGCCATAAGGCAGTGATCGAGGAGATGCGCGCCGCCGTCGGCAACCGCCCGGTCTATCTCTGTTGGGACATGGACGTGTTCGACCCGTCCTGCGCGCCGGGGGTGTGCGATCCGACCTGGGGCGGCATGACGGCGCGCGAGGGCATCGCCATCCTCCGCAGCCTGGCCGGCATGAACATCGTCTCGGTCGACGTCAACACCGTCAGTCCGCCCCACGATAGCGCCGGCATGACAGCCCTGCTGGCCGCCAACGTCATGATCCTGGCGCTTCACCTGTTGTGCATGAGAGAAGAAGCCTAGACGGCGATACTGACGTCGCCGTTCAAGGTGGCGAGGAGATCCTTCGCCGCAATCAGGTCGGCGGTGCCGAAGCCTTCGGTGAATTTGCCGTAGACCGACACGAGGCGGTCGAACGCCTCGTCCTTAGCATTGCCCAGGGACTGTCGGTACCGGGCCAGACTGATGGCGGCGCGAAGCTCGAAGGATAGCGCGCCCTGGCTTTGAGCGACGTCGAGAGCCTTGTGGAAACAGGCCTCGGCTTCACTGGCCGCGTCCGGCCCGTCCTGCTGCAACAGGAGCTCACCCTTCAAGCGATGGAGATCGGCCCCGACACTGCGTTCCAAGGACTTTTCGACGTACGCCAATGCGCCGTCGATGGTCGCGATACCGTCCGCCGGTTGACCTGCGTGAAGGCAAGCGTCGGCGATCAGCGAGTAAAAATAAGGGCTTGTGAAGACCGCCCCGGTCTTCGTCCAGGCCTCCAAGCCCCGGCGCATGAGGGGCAGACCCTCGCTCGCCTGGCCGTTCACCGACTGCACCCATCCCTGCATGACCGATGCTTGCGCCTGAACCAACGCGAATCCCTTTTGCTCCGCCTGGGCGAAGGCTGCGTCAGCACGCTCGAGAACGGCATCCCGGTCGCCAATGAACTGCCGTATCTGGCTGTCCCAGTTCAAAGCCCTGACGCCGATATAGGGATGAGACGCCATGGCGCCAAAAGCCAACACCTGATCACTTCGCTCGACGGCCCGATCGACATGACCCAACGCCCAAAGAGCAATGGCCGAGTAGGCAGTCGCGGTCATTCGACTATCCAATCCACCATAGCTAAATGCGAGGTCGCCATGCTCGTCGAGGTCATACAGAGCGATGGTTTCGTCGAAATGACGGATCGAATCCTCGAATTCACCCATGAAGAAGTGTGACGCGGCGACCGCCAAGTGGCCTTGCATGACAAGTGTCGGGTTATCTTTTTCCTCGCCTAGCTCAAGGAATTGTTCAGCGAGGCCAACCGCCATTTCATGCTCCCCACGCGCCACATGGAATAGCCACAATCCGAAAAGTACAGGGAAAATTTCACTGGCATCGACGATTCTCTGACATAGTTCGCGCGCCCGCGAGAACGCCGTAACAACGTCTTCCGAGGCATATCCCTTGACTGCCATCAAGGCTGAGCCAAGCGCGGTTTGAAGTGTAAGTTCCTCTCGGGCACGGCCCTCGGTGTCAGGCAGCGTACCCAAGGTTTCCACGCCTTTGTTGAAATGGCTGATGGCTTCTTCGTTGGCCGAGCGCTGGATCCCCTTCTGACCGGCGCGAAGCCAGTAGCTGGTGGCCGCCTCGGCGTTTCCGGCTTCGGTGTGGTGATGGGCCGCCAGTTCCGGCTGGGTCTCCACCATGTCGGCGAACTGGGTTTCAAGAAGCGCGGCGACCTCGGAATGGTATTGCTGGCGGGTGCGCTTGAGCAGCGACTGGTAAGCCGCATCCTGCACCAGGGCATGCTTGAAGATGTAGCGCGAACGCGGCGGCCGGCCGCGTTGCAACAACAGTTCGGCCTCGACCAGACGGCTGAGGCCGTCGCGTAGTCGTTCTTCCTCGAAGATCGCTGTTGCCTGGAGCATTTCGTAGGCGAACTCGCGGCCCAACACGGCGCCAAGTTGGGCGATCTCGCGCACCGTCGGCAATTTGTCCAGCCGGGCCATGAGGGATTCCTGCAAACTGGCGGGGATCGACACTTCGGACAGCGGGCCGGTAAGCGCGAAGTGGTCGTCCTGTTCGCGCAGGATGTCCGAGGTCAGGATGGTCTTGGTCAACTCCTCCACATAGAGGGGGACCCCGTCGGTCTTCTCGACGATGTGATCCATCACGTCTTCAGGCAGGGTTTTGCCACCAGCCAGCGCCAAAATCAGAACCTCGATCTGCGGCCGGTCGAGGCGATTGAGGGTAATCGGCGTCACATGGGAGCGGGCCGGCCAGGCGGGCACGAAATCCGGCTGGTAGGTAAAAACCATCATCAACGACGTGGTCGGCGACTGGTCGATCAG
>JAYGEF010000500.1:0-5700 GCA_046582535.1 Alphaproteobacteria bacterium | reverse complement strand
GTGGTCGACGCCTACCCGGACCTCACCTGGACCGCGACGATTGAAAGCATCAGCCCGGCGACCGGCGCCGAGTTCGCCCTGCTGCCGCCGCAAAACGCCACCGGTAACTGGGTCAAGGTGGTGCAACGGGTGCCGGTGCGGCTCCATCTCGTCGCCGTCGCCGACGCGCCGGTGCTACGGGCTGGCATGACCGTGACCGTGAGCATCGACACCAAACACGAGCGCGATATCAAAGCGCTCGTTGACAGCGTTCTGGCGCGCACTCTCAACAGGGAATGACCGCCATGGCGGCCGACGCCGAAATCCCCACCGGGTTGCGGCGTTGGGCCATCGTCCTGGCCTCGACGCTGGGCACCGCCGCCTACGACTTCACCTGGACCGTGGTCGGCATCGCTCTGCCGCCCATGCAGGGCACGTTCTCGGCAACGCCGGATCAGGTCGCCTGGGTGATGACCGGCTTCATCGTCGGCAGCGCCATGATGATGGCGTGCATCGGCTTCATCACCTCTCATATGAGCCGCAAGACGTTGTTCCTGGTTTCCCTGGCCGCCTACACCGTCACCCTGATCGGCTGCGGGCTGTCGGGCACGCTGACCGAGATCGTCGTCTGGCGCTTCCTCCAGGGGCTGGTCGGGGCGCCGCTGATTCCCATCGGCCAAGCCATCGCGGTGGACGCCTTCCCGGCCCGCCAGCACGGCAAGGCGACCTCGATCTGGGGCATCGCCATCGTCGCCGGCGGCGCCTTCGGCCCGGTGGGCGGCGGCATGTTGATCGAGCATTTGGGCTGGCCCTGGATATTCTATATCACCGCGCCTTTCAGCATCGCGGCGATCTTCGCCGTGTGGTTCGTGGTCCCCGAGGTGCCCCGCGAGCCGGCGCGCAAGCTCGATGGGTTCGGCTTCGTCGTGCTCATGGTGGCGATCGTGGCGATCCAGATGGCGCTCAGCCGGGGCGAGCGTCAGGACTGGTTCGATTCGCCGGAAATCATCGCCGAGGCGCTGATCGCCGGTATCGCCGTCTACCTCTTCGTGGTTCATACCTGCATCGCCAAGCAGCCGTTCATCAACCGCGCCCTGTTTCAGAACTGGAACTACGCCGTCGGCCTGGTATTCCTCGTGGTGTTCGGCGCCGTCATCATTCTGCCTAACATCATGCTGCCGCTGATGCTCGCCGAGGTCAGCGGCTATTCAGCCATCGAGACAGGATATCTGATGATCCCCCGGGGCTTCGGGGTCGTCCTCGGTCTGATCGTCATCGGCCAGATCGACGAGTTCGTCGACCCCCGTATCGTTATTACCATCGGGCTGGTGTTCGTGGTGTTTACCGCCTGGGAGATGGCCCAGTGGACCGTCAATTTGAGCGGCTGGGACGTCGCCTGGACCAATTTCCTCCAGGGCATCGCTAGCGGCGCCATGTGGGTGCCGGTCAGCGCCCTGGCGCTCGGAACCCTGCCGCGCCGCTTTCAGTCCGAGGGCTATTCGGTGTTCTATCTGCAATTCGACATCGGCAGCGCCATCGGCGTCGCCGGGGTCATCGCCATCCACACCCGCAACAGCCAGGCCAACCACGCCGTGCTGACCGAGCATGTGACGCCGTTCAACGAACTGCTGCGCTACCGTAATATGCCCGAGATATGGGATCTCAGCGAGGCCTGGGGCCGCGCCGCCCTCGACCTCGAGGTCAGCCGCCAGGCGGCGATGATTGCCTACAACAACAGCTTCCTGCTGGTCGCCATGGGCACGGTCGCACTGCTGCCCCTGGTCTTCCTGTTCCGCCCGCCGCGCCATGACCATGACTACGAGGCCGCCGAACAGCGCCTCAAGCCACACATTGAGCAGCCAGGACGCCTTCCTGAGCAGTAATCTCTCCGCGCCACCCGTAGATTCACCGCCGTATCGCGGCCTCAAGGGAGTGGCAAGACCATGGGATCTATATTGGAGCCGGACCCGCC
Organism: Alphaproteobacteria bacterium; assembly: GCA_046582535.1. Lineage (GTDB taxonomy): Bacteria > Pseudomonadota > Alphaproteobacteria > JAAXGF01 > JAAXGF01 > JAYZAP01. The sequence continues at coordinate 3,749 of JAYGEF010000500.1, read as the reverse complement.
AACCTGGCGTGAGCGGGCCCCCCAGGCCGACAGCGACAGGGGAGACGTCATGACCGACAGCCCGGAAGCCGCGCCCCAACGCAAGCCCCGCGACGCCGAGGCGATGCGCAAGGTGCACCATCGCTGGCTCGAACGGCGTTCAGTGAGACTTGGCGCCGCCCTCGACGGGGTCGAGCGGTTCATGGTCACGGGCACCGCCGGCGGCGCCGTGGCCAGCCTCGCCATCGTCGCCGCGATCATCGGGTCGGGCCAGCGCATCGCCCTCGAGTTCTACATCGTCCTGGTGGTCTTCCTGATCGGCCTGCTGGCCGCCTGGATCGGCCGCTACCTCGATGTCGTGCTTGCGGTCGATATCCGCCGCTCGAGGTCCGTCTGGATTGGCCTCTACTATTGTCGCCGCGCCACGTTCTGGCTCTCGGCCATGGCGGTCGTGGTCGGCTCCATCCTCGGCCTGATCAAACTCTACGGCTTCACGCACTAGCGATTCTTGGTTTTAGCCCTCAATCGCCGGGTGGCCGGCGACCCTCGGTCGGGGGCTGAAAGCAAGTAGGTGCGAAAAATTCCAGGGGTCATCCTCATGACCGCTGGCAAGCGCGAACGCGCGTCGCCGACCATTCGGCGGGAGCCTGCGTGGCGCTTGAACGCGCTTTCCAAAAAGAACGCAGGTCGCCAAAGGCGACCGTCTAGAACGTCACCACACTGCGGATTGATTCGCCGGCGTGCATCAGATCGAAACCCTTGTTGATGTCGTCGAGCGGCATGGTGTGGGTGATCAGGTCGTCGATGTTGATCTTTCCGTCCATGTACCAATCGACGATGCGGGGCACGTCGGTGCGGCCCTTGGCGCCGCCGAACGCGGTGCCGCGCCAGACCCGCCCGGTGACCAGCTGGAATGGCCGGGTGGCGATTTCCTGGCCGGCCCCGGCAACGCCGATAATGATGCTTTCACCCCAGCCCTTGTGGCAGCACTCCAAGGCTTGGCGCATGACCTCCACATTGCCGATGCACTCGAAGCTGTAGTCGGCGCCGCCCTTGGTCAACTCGACCAGATGGTCCACCAGGCTGTCGCCGACCTCGGTCGGGTTGACGAAATGGGTCATGCCGAATTTCTCGGCTAGTTCGCGCTTGGCCGGGTTGGTGTCGACACCGACGATCATGTCGCAGCCGACCATGCGGGCCCCTTGAAGCACATTCAGACCGATGCCGCCGAGACCGAACACAACCACATTCGAGCCGGCCTCGGCCTTGGCCGTATTCATCACCGCACCAAGGCCGGTGGTGACGCCGCAGCCGATGTAACAGACTTTGTCGAACGGCGCGTCCTGGCGGATTTTGGCCAGGGCGATTTCGGGCAGCACCGTGAAATTGGCGAAGGTCGAGGTGCCCATGTAATGATAGACCGGCTTGCCGTGGAGCGAGAACCGGCTGGTGCCGTCGGGCATCAGGCCCTGGCCTTGGGTCACGCGGATGGCCTGACACAGGTTGGTCCTGCCCGAGGTGCAGTATTCGCACTGGCGACATTCCGGGGTGTACAGGGGAATGACGTGATCGCCCGTGGCGACGCTGGTCACGCCGGGACCGATATCGACCACCACGCCGGCGCCCTCGTGGCCGAGGATGGCCGGAAACAGGCCTTCCGGGTCGGCCCCCGACAAGGTGAACTCGTCGGTGTGGCAGATGCCGGTGGCCTTGATCTCAACCAACACTTCGCCGGCCCTGGGGCCTTCAAGCTGTACGGTTTCGATGGTCAACGGCTTGCCCGCTTCGTGGGCAACAGCAGCGCGAACGTCCATTATCAAAGTCTCCCCTGGAACCTATAAACTTTCTGGCCGCCATGTTCGCCATGGCGCGCCACGATTGCAACCGGGATTTCGCGTTGGCGGCCTCTATTCGGCACAGAACGGCTCGATATGATCGGCGAGCCGAGCCATGCTCTCGCCCTCGTACTGGCCAGCCGAGCCCTCGAAGGCATCGGACAGGCGAATACCAATCATGCCGTTGGGCATGAGGGCGATGATGTTGCCGCCGTAGCCCAGCATCTCGGGTATCCAATGGAAGCAACCACCGGCGCCACGATAGGGCATGAGCCAGAATGACGAGCGGTAGCGGTAGGCGCCATGATCGTTGTCCCACAGCACCAGCAGGCCGGGCTCCGACTCGGTGGGGAAGACCGCGCGCAGGCGGCCGACGCTGAGCAGCCGTTGGCCCTGATGAACCCCGGCGCTCTGGTACAACCCGGCGATCTTGGCCATCTCGTCCAGGGTGGGATAGAGGCCCCAGCCCATGATCGGCACGCCGCGGCCGCCGCCGGCCTCACGGCTGTGCATCATCGGCGCATAGGACAAACCGATGGGCCGCAGCACTTGATCCATCATCATGTCCCAGAGATTGGCATCCGCTCCCTCCCGGCTCTTGAGAAACCCATCCATGGCGGCGGCGAGAATGTAGGTATCGACGCTGCGATAGCGGAAAACCTCGCCCGGACCCCACGGGTAGTTGTCGCTGGAGAACGCCATGCGCAGCCGCCGGTCGGCCGGGCCAGCTCTGGCGAATCCGAGGAATTCGGGCGTGCTGTCCTCGTCATTCTTTGGCGAGTCAGGCCTGGGGGACAGGTCGCCGACGCCGGTCGCCATGTCGAGGGAGTTGGCGAACCTGACGTTGTCCCAGCCATCATGGCTGGCGGTGACGTCCACATAATCCATTATCTTGGCGTCGAAGACGTCGTCGCCATAGACCTCTGCGAGACGCAACAGGGTGAGACCCGCGCCCATGGACTTGGTCATGGAATAGACCCCGTGGCGCATGTCCGCACAGTAGGGATAGTCGCCGAAGTTGGTAACACAGGGCCGGGCGTAGATGACGCCATCGACCACCAGGGCGCTGGTTGTGACGTGCCGCGCATAACCATCGAAGCGCTCGCTCAAACCCTGATCTGTCACGCCCTTGAGGGCGGACCAGGGGCGCAGAGGCAAGCGCGCCGCCAGTTCCGCTTCGAAACTGTCGACCACCACGTCGTCGATGGCGTGGGCGGCAAAGCTCACCGGCAACCGACCCCAGGCCGGAGTCCGGTTCCAACTGGCCGCTTCGTGAACAATTTGGATTTGCAGATGGGAGACCCGCTCCTTGTCATAGACAAAGGTCGCCAGACCGTTGTGGGACTCGTTCCACACCTGGCCGGCGAGAATAAAGGGAAACGAGGCGCGCGACATGCCGCCGTCAACCGCTTCGGACCACACCCGACCGGGGGACAGGATGATGTCCCAGGGACTATTTCTGTTGTCGCCGCGAATAATGTCGCGCTCGACCGGAATCAGGTGGTCGCCGTGACTGATGAAGGTGAGATCGACCGCCGGAAAGAAATTTGCGCTGCCCACTGATCCGCCTGGCGCCGTCATCATGGTCATGGGGACAGACAGGGTGCCCGAAAAACCGTGCAACGCGGGCCCGACCTCACCCATGGGCATAAAGTAATCGTTGTGAATCGGCTCGCTCGGCGCCTGGCTGTTGTCGAGCAACGCCTGGGCCGTAGGCTGGTCCCGGACCTCGCCGGGCGGCATCGGCGCGGCAACGGCCACGCCGGCAATCATCACCAGCGCGATCAGCAGGGGCGAAAACCTGGAAATTTCGGCGCCCTAACCCAGTACGCGGTCGAGATCGGCCACGGACGGCAGCACGTGATCAACCAGAGCCGCAAGATCGTCGCCCGCGGCAACGCCGGTCTCGACGAAAACCGACAACCCGGCGCCGCC
>JAYGEF010000448.1:0-3373 GCA_046582535.1 Alphaproteobacteria bacterium | reverse complement strand
CAGTGCTGCGGCTATCCTCATTTTTCCTTGCGCAATGCCGACCGCCGCCATACTAACGATGGCCGCGAGCGCGCTTGGATCGAACGTTCAGCATGACCCCGCTTTCGGCATAAAACCCAGAGGAGAGGAAGGCGACATTGAGCTTCGGCGGCACCGTTGATCTCATGATTGTCGGCGGCGGTATCAACGGCACGGGAATCGCCCGCGATGCCGCGGGGAGAGGCTTGTCGGTAATCCTGTGCGAGCAGGCGGACCTGGCTTCCGCAACGTCATCGGCCAGCAGCAAGCTTATCCACGGCGGCCTGCGCTATCTCGAACACTACGAATTTCGACTGGTGCGTGAGGCGTTGTCCGAACGCGAGACCCTGCTGAATAATGCGCCACATATAATTCGCCCGCTTCAGTTCGTTTTGCCTCATGACTCCAACGCCAGGCCAGCGTGGCTAATTCGCGCCGGATTATTCTTATACGACCACCTGGGCAATCGTGGGCGCTTACCCGGCTCACGTGCCATCGACTTGCGTTCGGCACCGGCAGGGACGCCACTTTGCGCCAAATTTCGCCGTGGATTCACCTATGCCGACTGCTGGGTCGACGACGCCCGCCTGGTGGTTCTTAACGCCCGCGACGCGGCTGATCGGGGCGCTCAAATCCTAACACGCACCGCCTGTCTTGGGGCGCGACGCGAGAGCGACCACTGGGTGGTATCAGTGCGAGACCAGAAGACCGGAAATGAGGCCGACATTCATGCCTGGATTTTGGTCAACGCAGCTGGGCCCTGGGCTGATCCGGTGTATCAATCGGTAACCGGCAGCCGGCTCACCCCCACGCCGCGGTTGGTCAAGGGCAGCCATATCATCGTCGACCGCCGCTACGAAGGGGATCACGCCTATATTCTGCAAAACCAAGACGGACGGGTGGTCTTCGCCCTGGCCTTCGAAGACCGCTTTACGTTGATCGGCACAACTGACAGCTTCTTCGATGGCGACCCTTCCCAGGTGCGGATCAACGATGACGAAACGATCTATCTCTGCGATGCCTTCAACCGCTTCTTCGCCGCCCCCCTGTCACCAACAGACGTGGTGTGGTCCTACGCTGGTGTGCGGCCCCTCTACGACGAGGTTCCGGAAGACCCCTCCAAACTAAGCCGCGATTACACACTGGACTTCGATCGTGGCAACGGACGCGAAGCGCCGCTGTTGTCGGTGCTTGGTGGAAAGATCACCACCTACCGGCGCCTGGCCGAACATGCCATGGCCATGCTCGCGCCCTTTGTGCCGCGGTCGACCGGCGCCTGGACCGCCACCGCGGCGTTGCCCGGCGGCGACATTCCGGACGGCAATATGGAGCGTTTCACCGAGAACTTGCGCCGCGAGCGACCATGGCTGCCGACCGGTCTCGCAGTTCGCCTGGCCCGGTCTTATGGAACAAGGGCCGAAACCTTACTCGGCGACGCGGACTCGGCAACCGACCTGGGCCACGACTTCGGCGCCGGCCTGCACGAACGCGAGGTTGCCTATCTCACCCGGTATGAGTGGGCCGAGACGGCAGAAGACATTCTGTGGCGGCGCAGTAAACTAGGTCTCCACGTGCCGACAAGCGCCCAAGCAGAGCTTGAGCAATGGCTTACTAAATTTCTGGCCGATCACCACATGAGCACACTGCAATGATCGATCTGATCGGCGTCGGTAATGGCGACACCCTATCGTCCATCGACCTTTCCATCGAAGATGGCGTACCGACGGTATTGCTCGGACCCACGGGCGCCGGTAAGACCGCGTTACTGCGAATCCTCGACCCACCGCACCACGGGCAGGTCAACCGCGGCGACGTCGCACCGATCATTGCCTTCGTCCAGGCCGAAGCCTTCAACTACCCAAACCTATCCGTTCTGGAAAATATCGCCGCGCCCCTGGAGCAGCTGCGCCTGGACACCGCCGAGATCGAACGCAAGGTGCGGGCCATGGCCCGGCGCATGGCTCTTGGCCAGCACCTCGACAGCCATCCGGGTCAATTGAACCTCGAACAGCAACAACGGCTCGCCATGGCCCGGGCCCGGGTCAAGGATCCTGATATTCTTCTGCTCGACGATATCCTGGCATCGTTGAACCCGGACCAGCGCAATCGCCTGCGCAAGGAACTCGTCACCATCTTTGCCGAGCGCCGCGGCGCCACGGTCTACGCCACCAGCAATCCTCGGGAAGCCATGGTACTGGCGGCGCGCACCGCCGTATTGGACAACGGCGGCATCGTGCAAACGGCGAAATTTAAGGCTATCCACCATGCGCCGGCGACCTTGAACGTGGGTGAGTTCATCGGCAACCCGCCGAAAAATGTCTTCCATGGCCGAATCGACGGGAGCGACGTCAGGTTCGAATCCGGTGTTCACTTTGCCCTGCCCGAGCATTTCTCGGACCTGACCAACGGCCCCTATTGCTTCGCCGTTCGCGCCAATCACTTGACCCTCTCCGGGCGTCTCAGTGGCGACGTGAGGTTACCCGCAACCATCGAAATAGCCGAAGACAACGGGGTCGACACGACGTTGCACCTGCGTCATGGCGACACCCCGCTCGTTGCCTTGCTACGTGGTATCGGTACGGTTGAAAGCGGTGCGGTCGTAGAGGTCTATTTGGACCCGAGTCGCCTAATCGCCTTCCATGCGGACGGTGCCCTTGTTGCCGCGCCGGAGGATCACTGATGGCACGGATTGAACTTAAGGGCGTTGCCCATTCCTATGACCCGTGGCCGCAAAAACCGGCGGACTACGCCATACGGAAAGTCGATCTTCAGTGGGCGGACGGCACTATTCACGCTCTGGTCGGCCCCGAAGGATGCGGCAAAACAACCCTGCTAGAGACGATCTCCGGGCTGATCGAGCCGAGCAACGGACGGGTATTGTTCGACGGCGGCGATGTGACTGGCCTGACCCCGGCACAGCGAAATATCGCCCATGTGTTTCGCGATCCGGTGGTCTACGACACCATGACGGTGTTCGACAACCTGGCTTTCCCTCTGCGAAACCGGGGAATGCCTCTCAATGACATTCGACCGCGGATTGATCGGGTGGCTCAACTGCTTGATCTCGGCGCCGAACTGGAGCGGCCTGCCAGAGGGCTCGACACCGAGACCCAATACAAAACCGCCTTGGGCCGGGCGTTGGTTCGTGATGATGCCGCGGCCATCCTACTCAACAACCCCCTTGCCGCTATGAGCGTCGAATCCCGGCGCCGGTTTCGCCGCGATCTCAGGCTTTGGCGCGGGCCCTCGGCGCCGACTCTGGTCTACGCCACCGATGATTCCGCCGAGGCCATGGCTTTGGCTGACCGGGTTACGGTGATGCGCCAGGGCGAAGTGGTGCAGAGTGGCACCCCGC
>JAYGEF010000032.1:0-8443 GCA_046582535.1 Alphaproteobacteria bacterium | reverse complement strand
CCGGCGCGCTCGAATGGGAAGGCGGCGTCAGGCCCGTGGTCAACCAGGACCACTGCACCGGCTGCGCCCTGTGCCGGGAAGCCTGAATCGTCACGCCCAAAGCGATCCTGGTGTCCGGATTCCTGCCCCAGGAGGAGAGCGCGGCGCTGCCGTGACCGCGATGAATTCGGCACGGCGGCTCCTTCCACGGCATCAACGTCTTCTCGTCGCAGATCGAAAGGCCAAGCGCGTCATTGACCTAAGGAATATCGCCCGGGCCTAATCCGGAAAACGGGCGCGCCCCCAGAAGCCGTCCGGCGTCTCCAGCATGGTCTGTAGGCCGCTGCGCTCAATCATTAACTCAGTCTCGCGCCGAGCATCATCCAACACCTCGGCCTCGTCCACGGTGGTCACCGTCCGGCCCGCCATGAGCACCCGGCCATCGACGATCACCGTGTCCACATCGGCGCCGTTGGCGTAGTTGGGGATGCGGTAGAGCGGCATGTTGGGCGGGTAGAGATGGGGCTTGGCCATGTCGACGAGGATGACGTCGGCAGCCTTGCCGGCTTCCAGGGAGCCGATGCGGTTCTCCTGGCCGAGCACCTTCGCGGCGTCGATGGTGACCATCTCCATGACCTTGCCCGCCGGCATGACATTGGCGTCGTGAAAATGGCTGCGCTGGTGATGCATGCACTGGAACATGTGGCGGAACATGTCGGCGCCGCGGTCCGGCGCGGTGCCGTCGGAACCGATGGCCACGGTGACCCCGGCCTCGATCAGCTCGGGCGCCGGGCAGCGCGCCATGACCGATGCGATGGCGCTGGGGTTGTGAACAATCTTGGTATCGGTCTCCCGGCACAGGGCGATTTCGCGCTCCGACAGGTTGTTGCAGTGGGACAGGAAGACATCCGGGCCGAGCAGGCCGTAGACGTCATGGGCGATGGCGATGGAGCCGTTGCGGTGGCCGTCCTGGGTCAGCCTCAGCCCATGATCGCGGGCCATGGCGAGAACCGCATCCGATTGCGCCTTGATCGCCTCGCCCGACCCGTCCTCGTCACCTGGCCGACCGTAGACCGGTAGGTTGAGAGCAATACTGATCTTGCCGTCAGCCAAGCCGTGGCAGTTCTTTATCAACGCCTCGCAACTGGCCAGCTGATCGGCCTGGGTGATCGACAGGCTCACGGCACGGTCGCCTTCCCAGCGGGCGAAGGTCCGGGGAAACGGTGGCCGGCACGGCCCGACCGCCAGGAACGAGCGAATGCCGACCTCGGCCACCGCCTTACAATGGGCTTCGCCATAGGCCGGCTCGTCCGTGCGCATGATGTCGTTGCCGCCGCCAAGCAACGAAACCCCGCAGGTGACACCGCATTTGAGCCGCTCCAACGCAGCCAACCGGGCCTCGGCGCGCCAGTAGTCAACGCTGGAGGCGACCGTGTCGACGGTCTCGCAGGCCTCGGTCCAGGCGTTGCCCGTACTGCTGCCCATGGTCTTGATAAGGCCGTGGCCGGCATGGCCGTGACAATCGATGAGCCCGGGCATGGCGACCATGTCATGGCCGTCGATGACCCGCGCCGCCTGGTGCCGTGCCGCCAGTTCGTCGCTATGGCCGACCTCGGCGATACGGCCATCTGTAATCGCCACCGCGCCATGGTCGATGACCCGGCGGTGCGGGTCCATGGTGATTACCGTCGCATTGGTAACCAGAATGTCGGTCACGGGTTAGCCGACTCCCAACAGCTCAAACGGCGTCTTGGATAGAATCCGCGTGCTGTCCTTGCCATAGACCAGGGTATCGACCAGCCAGGTATTGAACATGCTCTCGTAGTTGGTCACCATGTTCTCCTCGAACACACGGTCCAGGTCCCGTTCATCACGAAAATGGAAATAGAACTCGCCGACCCAGTCCGGCGGCAGGCTGAGGCCGAGTTCGTAGCCCAATCCCCAGCCCGGCTGGTCCCACAGGCCGACGTCCTTGTAGTAGCGCTGGAGGATGGCGATGACCTCGCCCACGGTCATTCCCGCCTTGACCTCGGTCGCCATGACATCGAAAGCTCCGGCCGCCGTGGTGACGTTCTCCATCATCGCCGCGGGCGGGTCGCCGACGACATAGCCGCGCTGGACGTTGGCGTGATAGCGGTAATAGACGCCGGCAATATCGATCTTGAGGAAGTCGCCGGCCTCGATGACCTTGCGCCCCATCATGGCATGGCCCGAGGCAACCGGCCGGCCGTCGCGGATCGGCGCCGAGGTAAAGCTGTGAACCAGGGCCGGGGACTCGCCGCCCGCCGCCATCATGGCCCGCAGGGTCTCGCCGTAGAGCTCGAGCTCCGTCATGCCGGGCCGGGCGAACTCGCGGACCGCCAGATGGCCGATGTCGGCGATCTCTGTGGCCTTCTCGATATGGGCTATCTCGGCGGTTGACTTGACCCGGCGGACCCGCCGCACCAGGGCGCTGGCATCCACAACCCGGCAGCTCTCGGCGAGAAAGCCGCCTTCCAGCATGGTGCTGATGGCCCGGTTCGGCAGATAGCTCCAGTATTCCAGGCCGACGGTGCCGCCGAGCCAGCCCTTGGCCTTGAGCTCGCTGATAACCAACTCAAGACAGGGCCCGGCATCGCGCGAGGTGAAGAAGCGGTTGTCGGTGGACACCGAGGTCTTGCCCAGCACCGGCAGCTCGGTGGGATTGTCAAAATGGATGAACTCGTCGGAATCCACATGGATCGCCGTGCCGTAAAGCTGGGGATAGCGCATGGGGCCGCTGGTCTTGTACCAGCTTGCCACATAGCCGTGCAGGTAGGCCACGTGGTCGGGCGCGGTGACGTAGAGCAGATCGATATTGTTTTGCGCCATAAGCTCGCGCAGGCGGCGGATACGCCCGAGATACTCCTCGCGGGTAAAGGCCAGATCGGCGAGCCCGGCGGGCCACGGCTCCATGGCGCCGGGTGTCAGGCCGGTATAGCTCTCGGAATTTGAAATGGTCATGTGGCTCTATCTCCCCCTTGAAGATGGCGATCATACGCCATCATGAGCGAGCGCCAAGCCGTGACTTGAACGCCTTCGCCGCCATGGCGAAGCCGCCATCGCCGCCGTCGATGAAATGCACGTGCTTGCTCTGCTCAAGGCTGAAGATCAGGCAGGTCATCAAGGCGGTGTCAGTGACATGGACGCCATAGACCAGGCGTCCCGCACTCTGCTCCGCTTCGAGATGCGCCTCGATAAGCTCCGCCGGGCGTTGGCTCACGTCCAGAACCATGCGCAAAATACCATCGTATTTTCGAAAATCCGTGTTGGTGCGAAGCTCGCCACGGTACACCGGGGCGTTGTACGACCCGGCCTTTCGATCGAACCGTTCACACCACAGCTGGATCAGCGAAGAGACCAGAACCTCGAGGTAGCGCCACAGAAACCCGCCTCGGCCGGCGGTGGCGCGGGCTTCCAGCACAAGGCCCCGCGGCGGCCACCTGAAGGTCAAGGAGTGATCGCTGGCGGGCGCTGACTCTTGTAGCCGATGGCCTAAAATTTCCGAAATCTTGTGCACCACATGGTCAGCAGATCGGCCTCGCCCGCCGGATCGCGGACCACGGACTGAGTGATCGCCGGCGCCGACTCTTGCAGCTCGTGGCCGAGAATGATTGAAATGTTTTGGACCACATCGCCAAGCAATTCACTTTCGCCGGCCGCATCACTGGCCATCCCCTGGACCATGATGGTCATCAAGCGGCCGCTTCTCGGGACCAACGGCTCCCACCGGCATGACAAGCCTTCGAGATCGGGCTCACCCCTCTGGGGTTCAGCCTCAAGCAGGTAAGGGCTGCCCGGCGCGGCGCTCTTCAGCACGGTGTCGGCGAGCTGGGCGCCGCCACCGGCGAACATGGCGAGATAGTTGTCGGTCATGAGTTCGTACTTGCGAACCCGAACATCGGCGCCTAAAGCGCGCAAGTCTGCGACCGGAATGGCACCGACGCGCAGCGCAAGCCCGAAGGTCGCCTGGGACACCGCCCGAAGACCGACCAACGCCGTGCAGGCGGCGTCCCGCAGGGAACCCGGCACCGCCAGAGTGCCGCCATCGCCGCCGAAGACAAAGGGGACGGCAAAATCGCCGCAGACATTGAGCACGGCGGTGATCGATGCCGCCCCGACCATGTTGACGTCCTTGTATCGCCCCTCTTCGATGGCCCGGGTCGACCCCTGGACGTCGGTGATCATGACCACCCAGTCATCGGGCACCGGCTCGTAGGAATCGAACTCGACGAACGCGGCGAAATCCTGGAACGGCACCAATTCATTATAGAATCGGTCAGTCGTCGCGGACGGAATGCGGTCCATGGCCATCGATCTCATTACCTCGGCGAGCTTTCCGTTAGGGATTGGTGCATACCAGCGTGGCTATCATGGACGGGCGGAACAATTGATTGAGCTGCCCGCGCCCGGCCAATGCATTGAAAATGTCACTGAACGAGCAGCAACTTCGTACACCAGTAGTCGCAAAACCGAAAAGCCAGGACCAAACCCTTGGACGTGAAACAACGCAAACATTCTAGTCGGAATACGGTCTCAGCGATGAGATTTTCCGGCTTGGGGTTAGCGCTGATTCTACTGACTTCGATGCCCTCGACCGTGGCCGCTCAAACCGCGGAGCGATCGAATGGGCTGCTCCAGGCCGGTTGGGCCGGTTTGGCTGTCGGCATCACCATCATGGTCATGATTTTGATCGGAGCGTTTCTGTGGAACCGCTCATTGCGCCAGCAAGTGCTCGCGCACACCGCCGCGCTGCGCGAAAGCGACGAGCGATTCAGGGATTTTGCCAATGCATCTTCCGACTGGTTTTGGGAGCAGGACGCAAACCTGCGGTTCACCTCGATTACCGGTGAAGTTTTTACGGATACCAACACCGCGGTCGACAACAACATCGGCAAGACCCGCCGCGATATCGTATCCATCGGTGTCAGCGAGGAACAGTGGCGCCAGCACGACGCCGACCTTGCCGCCCACCGCCCGTTTCGCGACTTCTCATTCCAGCGCCACGATGCCGACGGCAAGCTTTGGAGCTTCAGCGTAAGCGGCAACCCGGTGTTCGATGCCGACGGTGTCTTCAAGGGCTACCGGGGCGTGGGCCGAAATATTACCGAAAGCAACCAAGCCGAAGAAGCCCTGCGTAAAAGCGAGGAGCGGCTTCGCGGCATGGCGGCGACGATCCCCGGCGTGATTTATCGGCGCAGTCACGCGCCCGACGGGTCATGGCGGTACGACTTCGTCAGCGAGGGTTATGCCGACATCATTGGCCGGCCGTTGGACGAGATCGTCGCCAACCCTGACATCGTGAAAGATATCATTCACCCGGAAGACTACGGCAGCCTCGTACATTCGATAAAAGAGTCGGTCGAGACTCTCGGGTCCACGGTCATCGAATATCGAGCGATCATGCCCGACGGTACGACGAAATGGCTTCGTTCATCCTCACAAGCGCGGCGCCTCGACAATGGCCATGTGGTGAGCGATGGCGTCACCCTCGACATCACCGAACAGAAACGCGCTGAAGACGCTCTACGCGACAGCGAAGAACGGCTCCAAAACATCGCAGCAAGCATTCCAGGGGGCGTGTATCGGCGTATCCACAAACCCGACGGAACATGGCGCTACGACTTCATCAGCGCCGGTTACGGCGAAATGGTCGAGCGCGATATCGATGATATTTTGGCCAATCCCTCGGTTATCGCGGAAGTCGTTCATCAGGAGGATCGCGAGCGACTGATAGACGTAATCAACCATTCGGTCGAAACGCTTGAGCGTACCAGCGTCGAATATCGCGTCGTCACACCGGACGGCGCGATAAAGTGGCTGCAGGCAATCTCGCAAGCGCGACGCCTCGCCAACGGGGATGTGGTGTGCGATGGCGTGTCCCTCGACATCACGGAGCGGAAACACGCGGAGGAGCAACTTCGCCAGGCACAGAAGATGGAGGCGATCGGACAGCTTACCGCCGGTGTGGCCCATGATTTCAACAATCTGCTGGCGGTCATCGTCGGCAATACCGAGCTGATCGAAGACAACCTCGGCGACAATGAATCGGACCAGCGCCACATCGACGCGGTCATACAGGCCGTCGACCGCGCCTCATCCCTGACCGACCGTTTGCTGGCCTATTCCCGTCAGTAAGCGCTGTCGCCTGTGGCCGCGGACATTTCCAACCTGGTCGGCGGCCTGGAAGATTTATTGCGCCGGACCCTGGGCGAAACCATCAGCCTGCAAATCGAAAGCTCTTCGGACCTCAGGCCGGCGATGATCGACCCGCACCAATTCGAAAATGCCCTGATCAATCTGGCGGTCAACGCGCGGGATGCCATGATCGGTGGTGGTTCTCTGGTGATCCATACCACCAACGTCACGTTGGACGAGACCTATACAGAGCAACAGGCCGAGGTATCCCCCGTCGACTATGTGAAGGTCTCGGTCAGCGACACGGGTACCTCCACATCGTCGTTGAATATCTCAAACCATGTGGACCAGTTATAGGGGGGCAGGACACCACCACGACATTGAGGCTGATAGCGCAAACGCGATCCAGGGGTCGGGATGTATTCTGGTTGTCGAGGATAACGCCACTGTCCGGGGGGGTTTTGGTCAATATACTCCGCAATTATGGCTACCAGGTTGTCGAGGCCGAGGATGGCGCCGAAGCCATGGCCCAATTGGAGGGCGGCCAGTCGTTTGACCTCCTGTTCACCGACGTGGTGTTGCCCGGCGCCATGAACGGTATGGATGTCGCCGCTCGGGCCCAGCGGCTGCAGCCAGCCATCAGGGTCGTCTTCACCACCGGCAATTCAGACGACATCGTCGCCAATCATGGGGTGCTCGACACGGACGCCATCCTGCTCTCCAAGCCCTACCGGCGCGCCGAACTGCTTGAGAACATCGGGCTTGCGTTGGCCGCGCCCGCTTCCTGACACCCGATCTTTCCCGACAAAGCCCATGACCGGACGGATGGAAATGAGCTAGCATCCGTTCCAGATGAACACCTTGAATTTCGGGGGAGGATGAGATGACCACAGGCGCCGCGATGCAATTGAGCCGTGAGGCGTTGCTGGAAGCCTATCGCAAGATGGCGACCATCCGGCGCTTCGAGGACCGGGTCCACGACCTGTTCGAAGCCGGCGCCCTGCCCGGCTTTGTCCACCTTTACGCCGGCGAGGAAGCCTCGGCGGTGGGGGTCTGCTCCCACCTTGACGATGACGACCGTATCTGTTCGACCCACCGGGGCCACGGCCATTGCATCGCCAAGGGCGTCGACCCCGGCGGTATGATGCTAGAGCTGTTCGGCAGCCGCGATGGCGTCTGCGGCGGCAAAGGCGGCTCCATGCACATCGCCGATCTTTCCAAGGGTATGATGGGCGCCAATGCCATCGTCGGCGGCGGGCCACCGCTCGCTTGCGGCGCCGCGCTGACCCACAAGACCCTCGGCACCGGCGGTGTGGCGGTGACCTTCACCGGCGATGGCGGCTCTAACCAGGGCACCACGTTCGAGAGCATGAACCTCGCCTCGGTATGGAACCTGCCGGTGATTTTCGTGTTTGAAAACAATGGCTACGCCGAATCCACCGCCAGCAGCTGGGCGGTCGCCTGCGGCGATATTGTCAACCGGGCCGAAGCCTTCGGCATGCCCGGCATCCAGGTCGACGGCTTTGATTTTTTTGCCGTCCACGACGCCGCTGGCGAGGCCATCGAGCGCGCCCGGAGCGGTGGCGGTCCGACCCTGCTGGAGGTCAAGTTCGGACGCTTCTACGGCCACCACGAGGGCGATTCCCAAACCTACCGGGGCGACGGTGAGGCCGCGGCCCTACGGGCGCAAAGCGACTGTTTGGCCATCTTCCGCGGCCGGGTGACCGAGGCCGGCCTGCTCGACGGCGCCGACCTGGACACCATCGACAATCAAGTCGCTACGCTTATCGATGAGTCGGTGGCGCTCGGCGAGGGCGGCGCCAGGCCGGCCGACGCCGACCTTACCACTGACGTTTACTTTGCTTACTGAGGGGACACTGTCATGGCTCGTGTAATCAGCTACCGCCAGGCCCTGAGCGAAGCCTTCTTCCAGGAAATGGCCCGCGACGAGACCGTCATCATGATGGGCGAGGACATCGCCGGCGGCAAAGGCGCGCCCGGCGAAGAAGACGCCTGGGGCGGCGATCTCGGCATCACCAAAGGCCTGATCACTCGGTTCGGCGATCACCGGGTGCTCGATACACCGATCAGCGAGTCGGCGTTTATCGGCGCCGCCGTGGGCGCCGCGGCGACCGGCCTGCGGCCCATTGCCGAGCTCATGTTCGTCGATTTCATGGGCGTCTGTTTCGACCAGATCTTCAATCAGGCAGCCAAGTTCCGCTACATGTTCGGCGGCAAGGCGACCACCCCGGTGGTGATCCGCACCCAGATGGGCGCCGGCTACCGGGCGGCGGCCCAGCACTCCCAG
>JAYGEF010000384.1:0-2415 GCA_046582535.1 Alphaproteobacteria bacterium | reverse complement strand
ATTGTCATTGCAACGATTGCCGCGCCTGGAGCGCCGGGCCGGTCAACGCCTTCACCCTGTGGAAACGCCACGAGGTCGAGGTCACCAAAGGCGCCGAGCATGTGACCACCAGCACCAAGTCCGAGGCGAGCCATCGCAAGTCCTGTTCGAAATGCGGCGGCAACATCATGACCGACCATCCGGGCGGGGATTTCACGGATGTTTATGCCGCCATCTTGCCGTCTCTGACATTCGAGCCGGGGATTCACGTGCACTACGAATCCACCGTCCTCCGCATGCCGGACGGCCTGCCGAAGATGAAAGATGTTCCTGCCGAAATGGGCGGCTCGGGCGAAATCTTGCCCGAATAGAACCTTCGTGAGATAGTGTTGACGATGGTGATTCCGAAGATCCACATCGCGCCTCTGTTCGGTGATGACGTGGTTGCCCGCCATGCGGTCGATCAGGCGATTTATGAGGCCGCGTTCGCGATGGGCTTTATGACCATCAGCGGAATTCCTCGGTCCTATGCCATCGGCCCCGAGGTCCGCCGTGAGCTGCTGCGCTTCTTCGACCTGCCGCCCGACCAGCAGCGGCGCCTGTGGAAACGTAATTTCGCACCCGAAAACCCGAATCTTTACCGCGGCATGTTCCCGGTTGAATCCAATGCCGCCCGCAGTCGCGCCGGCTTCGAGATCGGACCCGACATCGCCCACGGCAGGGCGGCCAATGGCGATGATGACCTGTTGTACGGGGCGACCCCCTTGCCGGACGAGATGAGCCTGCCCGGTTGGCGCGCCTCGGCGGCGGCCTACTTCCTCGCCCTGGAGGCGATCGGCGGCGCCGTGCTGGCCTCCCTGTCACGGGCTCTGAATATTGACGAGAGCATTTTCCGCGATGCCTTCGATGGCGGTATCTCGACCCTCAGACTGCTGCACTATCCGAAACGGCCGGACGGCGAGCCCAGGCCCCGGGACGAAGACCGCCACGCCATGCACAACGGTATCGAATACGAACTGGTTGCCCGCGGTCATGTGGATTCCGGGTTGTTGACGGTTCTTGCCCAATGCGGCGTCGCCGGCTTGCAGGCTCAGGACGGCCAGGGCGGCTGGGTTGACGTGCCGCCCGACGACCATGGCTTTGCCATCAATTTCGGCGGCCTGCTGGAGCGCTGGACCGGCGGCCGCATCAAGGCGACCCGCCACCGGGTACTCGGCCTTGGCGAGGAGCGCTTCTCCATCCCGTTCTTCTTCGAGCCGCGTCCGGACGCCCGCATCGCGCCGTTGCCCATCGACGGAGTCGAGCCCTTCGAGCCCTTCCTGTTCGGCGATCATCTGTGGGCGACAACCACCAAGTTCTCCGAGAACCTGGGCCTCGAACATCTCCGCCCGGCCCGCGCGCCCTACACCGACCCCATGGCATAGGGACTCTTCTCCAGCAACACAACATCGTCGCCGACCACGTCGAGGGTTGCCGACCATCGATCAGCCAGCCAGCGAAACGTCGCTTCCGAGAAGAAGCAGACGTGGGTTGGGTCGTTGATGTAGTGCCAGGATTTGAAGGCGGCTGGGTCGCGCACCCGTTTGGTCATAATGCCGAGCCGGCCGCCGGGGGCGAGGGCGGCCCACAGGTTGTCCAGTTCCTTGCCCGGCGCCGCCAGATGCTCGGCCACTTCGCTCAAGGTGATGAAGTCGTAGGGCCCCGGCAGGACGGCCCGGTCCGGGGCGTAGAAGGGATCGTAGAGCGCCATGGGGTGGCCGGCTTCCTCGAACATGACCGACAACGTGGGTCCCGGGCCACAGCCGAAATCGAGTCCTTTGGCACGGGGCGCCAGGCGTTGGCTCAGCGGTGCGAACAGGCGGTCGAGAAAGCGCCGGTAGCGCGGGTCGTCGGGCCGATTGTCGTGGCGGTCGTAGCAGGCTTTTTCATCCGCCGCCGAGAGATGCTGGCCGGGCGGCACGAAGACCAGTTGGCAGATCCGACAAAACAGGTACTCGCGAACGTTATCACGGTGGTAAGGATCGATGCTCGTGTTGCCGCATAGGGGACAGGCGGACTGTTCAGAACTGGTCATGCCCTGTTACTAACGCACCACCACCGCTAGCCAAAGGGATTGATGGAATGAATGAAGCGGACGTGCGGGCAAAGCTCCGCAAGATTGAAGCCTTGTTTGCCCGGGCCGGAACCGGGGGCGAGCGGCAGGCGGCAAAGGCTGCATCGGAACGTTTTCGTGACAAACTCGGCGCCTTCCTGAAACCCGACAAACCGGTTGAGATGAAATTCTCCCTCACCGATGGGTGGTCCCGCCAGCTCTTTCTCGCCTTGTCCCGGCGCTATGGCCTGGAACCGTATCGCTATCCCCGCCAAAGGCGGACCACTGTAATGGTTCGTGCGCCCGAGACGTTTATCAATGAAACCCTGTGGCCCGAGTTCAAG
>JAYGEF010000338.1:0-5960 GCA_046582535.1 Alphaproteobacteria bacterium | reverse complement strand
GGTAAGCTCGCGCCCGGTCTCGGGATGCTGGATACAGGAGATCGCCGCGTCGATCTGCATGTGGCCGATACAGGCCTGGTTGCAGGCGATGCAGGCCCGCACATCATCGAGACGTCCGGCCTTGGCCTTGGCCGCCATGTCCGGATCGCAGATCATCGCCCGGGTCATGCCGCACATGTCGGCCTGGCCCGAGGCAACGATGTCCTCGGCGATCTGCGGCTGGTTGATACGCCCGGCGACGAAGACGGGCTTATCAATGGCGGCCTTTACGGTGGCCGCGAAGGGAGCGACATAACCGGTCTCAATGCGCATGGGCGGCACGATATGGAGCGCGCCGCCGTGGGTCGCCGAGGAGCCGGCTGTGACGTTGTAGTAGTCGTAGACGCCGTCCCCCGCCAGAGCCTCGATGGCGGCCAGGGTCTCCGCCGGTTCGATGCCGTCGCGCTCCATGTCGTCGCCGGAAATGCGCAGGCCTATCACCATGCCGTCGCCGACCTTGGCGCGGATGTTGGCCGCCACGTCGCGCATGAAGCGCAGGCGGTTGTCGTCGGAGCCGCCGTAGCGGTCGTCACGGCTGTTGACCCGGGGATTGAGGAACTGAGCCGGCAGGTAGCCATGACTGGCGACCACCTCGACGCCGTCGAGGCCGGCTTTCTGCATGCGTAGGGCGGTATCGCCATAGCCTTCGATGAGGTCCTCGATCATGGCCAGCGGCAGCGGCTTGGCCATCAGGCCGTAGCGCTCGGCCGGCACCGCAGAGGGCGCCCAGGCGATGGCGCGGGTGCCGTCGGCGCGGCCGCCGAAGACCTCGCGGCCGGGATGGAACAACTGGCCGAACACCTTGCAGCCATGGTAATGGACCGCCTCGGCGAGGGCTTGGTAGCCGGGAATGCAGTCGTCGAGATAGCCTTTGATGGTGTGACTCGAGAAGAACGCGGTCTCGTGAATCGCCGCGACCTCGATGATGACCAACCCGGCGCCGCCCCGGGCCCGCGCCTCCTGGTAGGCGATGAGTTCCGCGTTGGGCACGCCGTCGTTGACCAGCACGGTCTGGTGGCCGGTGGAGAAAATGCGGTTGCGCAGCTCGACCGGGCCGACGGTGAGCGGTGAAAACAGATGATCGAGCGCCATTGTCGTTACTCCCGAGTTCTTTTGGCGGTCAGTCGTACGCCGGCGAAATGGCCACCCTGGAACAGCTTTACGACGGCTTGGTAGAACCCGTCCAGCCCGCCCGCCACGTCGGCGCCGTGACGCGCGGCGTGGTCGGCCAGGCGAGCCCGGTAGGCGGCGGCGCGGGCGGCGACGAAATCGGCCCACGACGCGGTCATGTCGGTAAAGCGGACGTCGGTGAAGCCGGCCTTCTCGACCGTGGCGATGTAGTCCTGGCGTAAGGGCAGGCTGTGGGCGTAGATCACCTGATCGAGTACGGTTCGCTCATGATCCGCGAAATCGCCAAGGCGATAGAAGTCTTCGATATAGAGCCCGCCGCCGGGCACCACCGCATGGGCCAGACGGGCGAACAGCCGCACCGGGTCGGCGATATGATAGAGCGCCAGCCAGCTCACCACTGCATGGTGGCTGCCGGGCTCCAAGGGCGTTTCCAGCACATCGCCGCAGACATGGTCGATTTGCGGCGCGAGGCCGCAACGCGCAGTCAACGACTGGGCCACCCGGTCGAGGTCGCGCTGCAGCTCCAGGGCGGTGACCCGGCAACCGGTGCGCGCGGCCATGACCCGGGCCGGGCCGCCAAGGCCGGATCCGACATCGAGCACCCGGCTGGTCGGGCCGATGTCGAGCACGCTGATCGCGGTCTCGACCGCCGCCGTGCCGTGGTAGTGGTACTGATCAAACGGCGACAGCGCCTCGACGGTTAATCGATCGTCATCGCCGATTCCCGCTTGACGCAGATCGTCATAGATCCGCTCGACCCGGGAATAGAGTTGCATGGTCTTGATGGCGACCGTGTCCATCACGCACTCTCTGTCGCTTGATTGGTTCTCTCACCCATAGCACAGCCCTATCGCCAAGCCGACCTTTGCGCATAGCCGAATGGCGGGCTACGCTGGGACATCGAAATTTTCCAAGGGAGGGGGACGGGCCATGCCGACAATTTCCGCTAACGGCCTGGAAATGGGCTACCGGCTCAACAGGGACGGGGCCGAGACCGTGGTGTTGATCAACGGCCTGGCCGACGAGAAGGAAAGCTGGGCGGCCCAGGTCGAGGCCTTCACCGGCGCCGGCTATCGGGTGCTGACCCTGGACAACCGCGGCATCGGCGAGACCTATCAGCCACCCGGCCCCTACACCATCCGTCAGATGGCCGACGACACCAAGGGCCCGGTCGACGCCCTCGGTATCACCGACTTCCACCTGCTGGGCTTTTCCATGGGCGGCATGATTGCCCAGGAGTACGCCTTGGCTCATGGCGACGACCTGCGCTCGCTGATCCTCTACGCCACCTACGCCGAGCCCGGCGCCTTTTGCGACCGGCTATTGCTTGTCTGGGAGGGCATGGCCCTGAACCTCGGCATGGAGGGCGTGGTGCGCGACGTGCTGCTGTGGTGTTTCACGCCGGCCTTCTATGAGGATCAGCCCGACGTGGCGGCCCTGTTCGATGCCGGCGTGGCCGATCTCGGCCTGACCGCCGACTGCTTTCTCGCCCAGCTCAAGGGGGCCCAGGCTCATAACGCCACGGAGCGGCTCGGTGCCATCACGACGCCGACTCTGGTGCTGGCTGGGGAGAGCGACATTTTGATCCCGCCGGCTCAGTCGCGGCGCATTCACCAACATATGGCCGGCGCTGAGTGGCAGACCGTTGCCGGCGGCCATGGCGCCTGCTGGGAAAATCCCGAGGCCTTTAATGCCGTGATCCTCGAATACATCGGTCGCTACCGCCCGTAGCCCGGCGATTCCCCTTGCGCATGACCGCCGGCCTGGACTACTTCATGGCAGCGGTCGCGACGCGATGCGGCGCGATCCCACAGGAAAGGAACACTATGGCGCGCAAGCCCAACTATAAATTCGAACGCATGGAGCGTGACCGGTCCAAGGCCGCCAAGAAGGAAGCCCGCCTGAAAGCCAAGCAGGAGAAGGCGGAACTGCGCAAGGCCGCGGCCCTGGCCGGCGAGGAATACGTTGGCGGCCCGCCCCTCGACGACTTTCCCGAGGAAACCGACCAGGCCGACGACTAACGCCGGACTGTTGCCGCCGCGGCGTCAAGCGCCGCCGCCAGGCTGGGGTGGGTCATCCCGTCGTCACAACTCAGGGCGACCATAAGATTGTCCTGCAGGCCAAATTCCTCAATCAGCAGGCCGTCCACGTCGCGGGCGGGCAGGCCGTCATCGAACGACCCCACCGGCACCCGCCCGTTATAGGGCCCAAGGCCATCGCCGTAGCTGAACACCGCCATGCCCAGCGCCTTGGCAAAGCCCATTTCGAACGCCGTCCCCACATCCATGGAAGGCCCGCGAAACGGCGTCATGTCGGCGATCAGGATTTGGCATTGCGCCATATGGGCGATGCACACCCGGTAGATGTTGTGGGGGTCGGCCTCATTGCGGGGCCGGGCATCCGGCGCCGGATCCATGGGAAACACCCCGGCAAAGCCATGGCGGGCACAGGCCGCCTTCTTGGCCCGGCCGACATCCAGGGCATCGATACGAAAAACATCCGGCCCGGCAAGATAAACCCGCGGCGTCACCACATCAGACATTGCTCGAACCTCGCACATGTTTATGAGGCGGCACAACACCGCCGAACCAGACTAGACGATATGAAAAGATATGGCGTACCGTCAGCACAAAATCCGAATTGGCGAGCACCTGGCGATAGCGCCATCGGAGGTGCGAAAGGTCGCTGGAGAACTTATTGCCCAATCAACTCTCGAAAGCTTGCCGATTGAAAGAGAACGGGAACGGTGGCTGCTGGATCGGTTTCTCGAAGAGCATTACCTCCCGTGGATGGGCCAACATCTAAAAGACCCGGCGGGCCAGAGGGGACAGCTTCGCCGGTTCAACGTATGGGACACCCTCGCCGACCTCGACCGGCGCGACCATGACCACGCCCCGTGAGCGGCGCTCGCGAAGGCGTCGTGCACGGGCGAATGATGCTGGTTCGTGAGTCATGTAACTGGTTGTTATTATAACATAAATGGAAGATATAGTCTAACTTCCAGGATGTGAATTTGGGCCCCCATTATTTGACTGAAACCCTGTCCAAGGCCCACTTCTCCTTGGCCACCGGCCACTTTGGGGTGCCCCAAACTATCACTGTATCGGGGCAGGACCTGGATTTGCTCTAAAGGGACCCTACCAATGTCTCTAGGAATGGAAGGCGTTCAGTCGTCAGTTGTCGGATGTAACCGGGCGTCCCAGATAAATCCTAGCCCGTCCAACCGCTGCCGACGCTCGGATGAGAGGCTGGCTTTTACTGCTCGCGCGCATTGATGGCATGAATCTCTTCCCAACCTGCATTTATGCTGCCTCCTTGACCGTCTCCTTGAGTCGTAGCTAAACTCATGCCACGGCATCTGACACGAAGGAGGCAATCGATGAACAAGCCAGTATCTCCAAACGAGTTTAGGGCCATGTTGCAGGCGCGGGGGTTAAGCCGTCGCACGATACTGAAAACGCTTGCATCCGTTGGCATTGCGACGGTCACCATTCCCTCGCTGCATCGAAGGGCGAGAGCGGGGAGTGACGACTTGGTGGTCTTCACCTGGGACGTCTATGCCGTGCCTGAAATGTATCAAAGCTATTTCGAGACCTACGGCAAGGCCCCGAAGTTTGCATATTTTGGCGACCTGCAGGAGGCGTTCGTCAAGCTTCAAGCCGGTTACAAGCCGGACATCTCCACGACCGGATTCGAGTCGATCCGGCGTTGGCGGGATGCCGGCTTGATCTCACCGATCGACACCTCGCGGCTCGTCCATTGGCCCGATGTCTTCGAAAAGCTGAAAGGGAGCGGCACCCTCGAAGACGGGATTCAATGGGCCGTTCCCTTCATATGGGGCAGCAACTCAGTCGTCTTCCGCACGGACCTCGCGCCCGAGTATATCGACAACCATACCTGGGAGATCCTTTGGGACCCGAAGTACAAGGGCCAGATCGCGATGCGAGACTCCGCTGACGAGGCGGCCGTGCCGGCAGCCTTGGTCGCCGGCGTTGCGGATCCATTCAACATGAACGATGAGGATATAAGCAAGGTCCGCGATCGCCTGGCGCAGCAGCGGGAACTTGTGCGCTTTTACTACGGCGACAACACGTCGCTCGCGCAGTCGATCGCGGCGGGCGAGGTCGTAGCCGCCTATGCATGGAGCGACGTGTACGCCGAGCTTAAGGCAGAAGGCGTTCCCGTGGCATTCATGGCGCCGAAGGAAGGCATCCTCACCTGGATAGACCTATCCGTGCTCGTCACGGACGCTCCCGCGTCCGATGAAATGCGCTATGCCTATCTGAATACCACTCTTGCGCCCGAATCGGGAGTCTTCGCTATTGAAGAGTACTTGTACGGACACGCAAACCGGAAAGCCTTTGAACAGGCCAATCCCGAGGTTCTAAAAGAACCGGGATGGGCCGATCCCGAGGCCGTCGTTACTGACGGTGTGCTGTTGAGGCCGTTCGCTGCCGATACCCAGGAAAAGATTAACCGCCTGTTCGAAGAGATTAAGGCTGGCTATTAGGGCATCGGTACGAGGCGTTTCTGTTATACGACGGCCCTTGGGCCGCCCTGGCACGTCGGAAGAGGTTGGCCACGTCGCTGTGTTTCTTGCCAGCGGCGAGGCGGTCTATGTCACAGGCCAATTGATCACCGTTGATGGCGGCAATAGGCGGCGGTGCCGATCATCGAAATTTTGCGCGACAGCGACCACCAGGCCGAGAGGGTACGGAGTGTACAAGATAGCATGGCTGCGCATCGGATTCGCCGACACTCGGCATTGATTGTGATTACGGACGACATGG
>JAYGEF010000274.1:0-3794 GCA_046582535.1 Alphaproteobacteria bacterium | reverse complement strand
TCGACCAGGCACCGCCGGGCATCCTGCTGTGGCGCGCCCTGCTGCAATGGCAGGGCGGCATCGGCATCATCGTCATGGCCATCGCCGTACTGCCCATGCTGGGCGTCGGCGGCATGCAGCTATTCCGCACGGAATCATCGGACCAGTCGGAAAAGGCACTGCCCCGGGCGGCGCAGATTTCGGCGGTGGTCTCGATCATCTATCTGACCCTGACCCTGGCCGCGGCCATCGCCTATTGGTCCGCCGGCATGACCACATTCGAGGCGGTCTGTCACGCCATGACCACCATCGCCACGGCCGGCTTCTCGACTTCTGATGAGTCCTTCGGCCATTTCCAGAACGTCAACATCGAATGGATCGCGACCGGTTTCATGATCATCGGCAGCATTCCCTTCATGCTCTACTTCGATCTCGTGCGCGGCAAACGCGGCGCCATCTGGCGCGACGTCCAGGTGCAATGGTTTATCGGCCTGGTGATTGTCGCGGTCGGCCTGATGACCATATGGCTCTGGCTCTATCAGGGCGTCGCCGGTGAGCAGGCCCTGCGCCATGCCGCCTTCAATACCATCTCGGTGATAACCGGCACCGGCTATGCCTCGGCCGACTACGGCGCCTGGGGCAGTTTTGCCGTCACCGTGCTGCTGTTCGTCATGGTCATCGGCGGCTGTAGCGGCTCGACCACGGGCGGCATCAAGATTTTTCGCTTCCAGATGCTCTACGCCATGATCGTGGTGCAGATCTGCCGCTTGCTGCAGCCCCACGGCGTTTTCGTGGCCCACTACAATCGCAAGCCGATTACCGACCCGGTGGCTGACGCGGTCATGAGTTTTTTCTTCCTGTTCGGCCTGAGCTTCGGCGTCGTCGCCGTCGGTCTGTCGGCCCTCGGCCTCGATTTTCTGACCAGCGTCTCGGGAGCCGCGACGGCCTTGGCCAATGTCGGCCCCGGCCTCGGCGATGTCATCGGCCCATCCGGCACTTTCGCGCCGCTACCCGATGCCGCCAAATGGCTGCTGTCCGGCGCCATGCTGATCGGGCGCCTCGAGTTCTTCACTGTCCTGGTGCTGCTGACGTCACGTTTCTGGCGGGGCTGAACCGCCCAAATATCCGCCCGAAATCGCCCTGGATGGCGACCAGCGCCGGCACCACGATCAGCACCAGCAGGGTCGCCACTGCCAGGCCGAAGGTGATCGTGATGGCCATGGGCAGCAGGAACTGGGCCTGAAGGCTAGTCTCGAACATCAACGGCGTGAGCCCGCCGATGGTCGTCGCCGAGGTCAGAATCACCGCCCGCAGACGGTCTTGGGAGCCGGCGGCGATGGCCTCCATCAGAGGCTCGCCGGCGCGCAGCCGGCCGTCGATACTGGTCACCAGGATGATCGAATCATTGACCACGATGCCCGACAGACCGATCAGGGCGATCAGGCTGAGCACCGTCAGGTCATAACCCATGGTGAAATGTCCCAGGGCGGCGCCGACGAAGCCCAGGGGGATCACCGACATGACCACCAGCGGCCGGGTGTAGCTGGCGAACACCCAGGCCAGAATGAGATAGATCGCCGACAGTCCGACCATGGCGCCGGCCCGCATGTCGCCGAGGGTCGTCGCCTGCTCCTCGGACTTTCCGGCAAAGCTGGCGGTAACGTTGTGGCGGCGGGCAATGTCGGCAAGGCCATCGCGTTCGAGGGCGTTGAGAATTTCGTCGTTGCTGGTCACCTGCTTATCGATCTCGGCAGTGACCGATACCTGACGTGACCCGTTCTCGCGTTTGATGCGGGCGAAACCCCGTGAATCACGACGGTCGACCACGTCGCCCAAAGGCACCTCGGCGCCGGTGGGGCCGCGCAGGTAAAGACTATCCAGCGCCGCGGTGCCCACTGCCGAGCGCGGATACCGGACCCGCACCAATACCTCTTCGTCGCCGCGCGGGAAGCGCTTGGCAATGGCGCCCTCGAAGGCGTTGCGCACCTGTCGGCCGACAATCTGGGTGTTGAAACCCATGGCCCGACCCCGGGTGTTGACCTCGAGAATAGTTTCCTGCTTGCCATAGGGCAGATCGTCCTCAATGTCGCTGACGCCGGGGTATCGCGCCAGCAGCCCTTTGACCTCGCTGGCCGCCGCCTTGAGACTGGCAGCGTCAGTGCCCGACAACCGAACATCGATCTCGCGGCCTGGCGGACCACCGCGGGCGGCGACAATGGTCAGAGTTTTAAGCCCCGGCAGGGCAATCACCGCGGCGCGCCACGCGGCGATGAAATCCGGGCTGGCCACGTGGCGCTCGTCGGTCGGCACCAATTCGACGATCAAGCCACCCATGTGGTCGCCGGGAATTCCGACTGCGCCACGGCCCACCGAGGTGCCGATCTTGCCGACACTCAGGTTCACCAGTGCGCTCTCGCCGCCGGTAAGGGTCGCCTCGGTCGCTTTCAGGGAACGCTCCAACTCGTCGATCATGGCCTCGGTGTCGCCCCGCGGCGTACCCGCCACCATCTCCACATTGGCGTAGACCCAATCGACCTCGGGCGACGGGAAGAAGACGAAGCCGACGCGCCCTCCGACCACCAGTCCGATACACAGAATGAATGCCGCCAGCGCCGTGGCGACAGTGACGTAACGCCAACGCAGGCTGACGACAATAAAGCGGCGGAATGTGCCGTCGCGGAAGCTGTCGAAGTGGCCGTTGAACCACTGGCGCGGTCGGCTCGGCGTGTCGCCCGCTTGGCCCAGGGCACCTCGCAGGTGGCCTGGCAAAATGAGGAAACTCTCCACCAGGCTGGCGATGATCACGGCAATGACCACGAAGGGAATGGCCGCGATGATTTCGCCGATGATGTCGGAGATCACCAGCAGCGGGACAAAGGCGGCGATGGTGGTAAGAGAGGCGCATAGCACCGGCGCCGCCATGCGCTTGGCGCCGGCCTCGGCGGCATCAAGCGGCGACATGCCGGCGCGGAAACGGGCTTCCGCGTGCTCGCCAACCACGATGGCGTCATCGACAATGATACCCAACGCCATGATCAGGCCGAACATGCTGACCATGTTGATCGACTGACCGGTAGCCAGCATGGCCACCATGGTCGCCAACAGGGACACCGGAATGCCGACGGCGACCCAGAAGGCAACCCGCATGTTGAGGAACACGAACAGGATAACGATGACTAAAACCAAGCCGCCTGCCCCATTGTACAAGAGCAAATTGAGCCGGCCGCGAATCAGGTCGGCGGCAACGTCGTACTGAATCACCGAGAGGTTATCGGGAAGCCTGGCGCCGAGATCGACGAGATATTCATCGACCGTATCGGCCAATGTCAGAGCGTCGGCCTTGAGCGCGCGCTGGACGTGGATTTCGATGGCCGCCTGACCACCCTGGCGCACGGTTACGCCGCCATCGTCGAAACGCTCGCTCAGGGTGGCGATATCGCGCAGGTAAACTTTTTCGCCATTGGCCAGGGCCCGGATCTCCACATCGCCCAGGGCGGCGGCCGACTTCATCAGGCCAATGCTGCGGATCTGCCGCTCGGCCCCGCCGCTGGTGTCGCCGGACGGCATGTCCTGGGATGTCTCGGCAATGCGCGCCGCGATGTCGCCCAAGGTCAGGTCAAGCCGGCGCAAGGTGGCGGGCTCGATCTCGATCCAGATCTCCTCGTCGCGAACGCCGATCAGATCGTCCTTGTCGATGCCGGCGGCCAACAGGTCCTCGCGGATGGTCTTGGCCTGGACCTTGAGAGCGGCCTCGCCGTAGGGCCCCGAAACCAGCAGCCTGGTGATGTTGTCGTAACGCACCAGACGCCTGATCA
>JAYGEF010000212.1:0-8893 GCA_046582535.1 Alphaproteobacteria bacterium | reverse complement strand
CCAGGGCGGCGCTCTCGGCGCCCGGCTTGACGAAGACACCGAGCACCGCAAGGGTGCCATCGGCGGAGGCATGGACGAAATGCGCCTCGAGGTCGAAGCTGCGGCCCGACAGCAGGTGCTCGCTGGGATGATGGAAGTGATACTGGAGCAGTTTGAAGTTGACACCGTCCAGGTTGAGCGAACTTCCCGGGTCGCAGTTGACCTGAATGGTGTGGCCGTTGTTGACCACGTTGGCGGTGGTCGGCCGGTAATCGACATTCAAGCCGCCAAGGCTGGCAGGAACACTCGACGTCAGGTCGATGGGCGACTGCTGGACACCAAGATCGCAGACCCGGTATGCCGGCGACAACTCGCCCCAATGATCGGGGCCCTCGGCGCCGCCATAACTCCAGTGCGGCGGGCCACTGGCGTGGTCGGTGGTCGCCGCCGTTTCCCCGGCAAACGCCGAGGCCACGGACAGGCAAGTCGGGCAAAACGCCGCGGCGCCAACAATACTCCTCAATACGGTACGTCTGTTCATGTCAATTCTTCCTTGCTTTCGTGGATGTTGCGACGAACCGGCCTCCGGTAAATCCAGTTTGCCGACAACGGGTAAAATCTCGATCGACCGCCCTTCTTCCGCCGCGCAAAGCGCCTGTTTGGTCTGCTCAACCTCCGCGCTGACGTCGTGGAACTTCTCGTTAATCGCCAAGGCATCCGCAAGCTTGGCCTCGGTTTCGGCTAACTGCGGCTGGGCTGTCGGCGCGTCGGCCTCGTTGGCCTTACCGGAAAGGTTAAACATGGCGACGGATCCTTTGATGTGTGAGTCGGTGAGAGGGCAATTTCAGGCAGTTCAAACGTTGCAATTGTTCTTTCCAAAAGTTGAAACAGACGATGCGTATGTCGGCTTGGTTATTGTTCTACCAGGCCGGAACAGTGCGCTCACAAAGGGAGTTTTGAGCGGTTCCCGGTTTGGTTAAGGAGAAGTATATGTTTCAGAGTGTTACCAATTTGCTAATAATAGTTGTTCGCATAAATGGGGTATTAGCAAAACCAGGCTTTTCCTAGAAACGCCTTTTGCAATACGCATCAAATACTTACTAGCAACCATGGGCTTGCCGGGGAATCACGGAAAATCCATACCCGATTTAAAGTTGAAAAATAATTCGAAATATACGGAATGCACCGTTGGCCCCGATGGGGTACCGCATCAGGATTATTGGACCGCGCGAGTCGATTAGGAGCGTCGCATCACACCGGATCGCGCCGCAGTGCCTGAGCCATGCAGTGCACACCACCGCCGCCCCGGGTGAACATGGAGACGTCCGGGTCGAAGACTTCGAATCCCAACGCCCTAAGACGCCCATTGAGATCCTTGCTCGCCGCTGTCGAGATGACCTTGTCATTGCCCAGGGCCACCACGTTGCAGCCGAGTTCCATGGTGTCGCGGTAACTGACCGGGATGATCTCGATCTTTTTGGCCTTGAGCCAATCGATGATCCAGTCGTCGGTGGTGTCGAGGCAGACCGCCGCCAGCTTGTGGCCGAGCATGCAGACCATGAGATCGATGTGGACGTAGTGCTCGGCCATGGGCGCCAGCTTGACCTCCCAGCCGCGATCCTCGAACCAGCCCTGAACCTGCTTGGCGGCGGGCTCCTGGGTGCGCTCGCCGCAAAATCCGATGAGCACGCATTCGGGCTCGATAATGTCGAAGTCGCCGCCCTCGAAGGACGATGCGGTGACCATGTTGAAAATCGGGATGCCGGTTTCCTGATAGAACCGGATCACCGGTGCGTACTCGCCGCGCCGCCACCACTGGGCCATCTGCGTGACCACCGCGCCGTAGGGAGTCATGAAGCTCGAGTCACGGGCGTAAACCTGATAGGGCAGCGCCTCCTCGGTTTCGAGAAAATGTACCGTGACGCCAGCGCTCTCATAGGCCTGAACCATCTCGGCATGCTGTTTTTGAGCGGTCTGGCGGTCGAACGTATCGCCGCTGCGCAGCGTCGCCTTGGAGATCGAACTGGTGGGCAGCCACTGAAAGTAATCGGGCTTGCAAAGCAGCACGTCGCGGAGCACCCCGTACTCCGAGTTAGCGCCCCAGCCATGCGGGTTCTCAATCTCTGTCGCGGTCATTATCATCCCCGAGATATGGTGCATAATCCTCGGCGCAACGCTATCATCGCACCATTGAATATACCAGCGTGGGCCTGTTGCCGACGCTCGATGGATTGGGAGAACACAGTGAGCAGCAACACCACCTGCGGCCAGGCCGTTACTTCGCTTCTCGAGGCCTATGGCGTCGACACCGTGTTCGGCATTCCGGGCGTTCATACCCTTGAGCTATATCGCGGCCTCGGCGACACCGAGATCCGCCATATCCAGCCACGCCACGAGCAGGGCGCCGGCTTCATGGCCGACGGTTATGCCCGGGCATCGGGCCGTCCCGGGGTGTGCTATCTGATTACCGGCCCCGGTGTCACCAACGCGGCTACGCCTATTGGCCAGGCGTTCTCCGACTCCATGCCCATGCTCGTTATCTCCAGCACCAACGCCACCCCGGACCTCGGTATGCGCCGCGGCCGGCTGCACGAGATTACCGACCAGGACGCGGTGACCGCGCCGATAACCGCCTTCAGCAAGACCGCGCCGAGCCAAGCCGAAGTGCCCAACCTGATTGCCCAGGCTTTCGCTGTGTTCCGCAACGGGCGGTCGCGGCCGGTGCATATTTCCCTGCCGCTGGACGTCATCGACTCGCCGGCCGACTACGGCAATAAAGTGCGTAACCCGGCGGCGCCGCCGACGCCACCGGCCGAGGCTATCGAGGCCGCCGCCGAGGCCCTGCGCTCGGCCAAGCGCCCGGTCTTCATCGTCGGCGGCGGCACCGTCGACTGCGCCCCGGCGGTTCGCGCCCTGGCCGAGGCCGTCGGTGCCGTGGTCATCCCGACCATCGCCGCCAAGGGCGTGGTGCCCGACAGTCATCGCCTCTGCGCCGGCGCCACGCTGTCGCTTGAGCCGACCCTCGAATTGCTCGGCACCGCCGATGTGGTGCTGGCCGCCGGCACCGAGCTTTCGGAAACCGATACCTGGTGTGACGAGATTCCGCTCAACGGCGCCCTGATCCGCATCGACATCGAGGCGTCGTCAACCCAGCGTGATTACCCGGCCGATGTGGCCCTGGTCGGCGATGCCGGTCGCACCATGACGGCCCTGCTGCGCCAGCTCGACGGTCATATCGCCGCCGCCGGCATCGGCAGTGACGAGATGGCGGCCCTGCGGGAGAAGAATGCGGTGCTGACACCGCTCCAGCGCAAGCATGTAAAGGTGCTGGATGTGCTTCGTGCGGCCCTGCCCGATGACGGCATCGTCGCCAGCGACGTGACCCAACTGGCCTACACCGGCAACTTCCACTTTCCCTGTTCGAAGCCGCGCAGCTGGTTCCACCCGTCGGGCTACTGCACTCTGGGCTGGGCCATGCCGGCGGCCATCGGCGCCAAGCTGGCGCTGCCCGACACGGCGGTCTCGGCGATTGCCGGCGACGGCGGTTTCCTGTTCACTGCGACCGAACTGGGTACCGCGGTGGAACAAAAATTGCCGATCCCGATTATCCTGTGGAACAACGACGGCCTGGGTCAGATCCGCGACGACATGATCACAAAGGGGATTCCCCAGATCGGCGTCAGTCCGGTTAACCCGGACTACCTCATGCTCGCAGAATCGTTCGGCTGTTACGCCACTCGTCCGGACAGCCTTGAGTCATTGCAAGCGGCAATTTCGGACGCCTTCACGGCCGACGCACCGACCTTGATCGAAGTCCGCCAGGACTCGCCCTTTCTGGAAGACGCCTAATCGCGGAAGCTGGGATCGTCCCGGTCGAGTTCGCGGATCAAAGCCTCCCAGGCAATTTTCTTACCGGTGCTTGGCTTGTTTTCGTACCACGAAGCAACGTGCTCGAGGGCCTCTTCCGACGGATAAACCAGCGGTGAGCCCGTGGCCATAGCGTCGAGCTGGGTCTTGCACGAGATTTCCAGGTTGTACATGGTGATGAACGCTTCGGCGACGGTCTCCCCGGTGGTCAGCAGGCCGTGGTTGCGCATGACCATGGCATTGTGATCGCCGAGGGCGGCGGCCATTGCGGCGCATTCCTCGGACTCGTTGGCGAAGGCGCCATAGTCGTGGTAGCCGATCCGATTGTGGAACGCCATTGAGTGTTGGCTGATCGGCAGCACGCCGCATTCGAGCATTGAGAGGGCGACGCCGGCCCGGGTGTGGGTGTGGAGCGAGCACTGAATATCGGGCCGCGCGCCCAGAACCGCGCCGTGGATAATGAAGCCCGCCCAGTTGGCGCCCCATTCGCCACCATTGACCGCAGTGCCCTCGATATCCACTTCAACCAGGCTCGACGCGGTGATTTCGTTGAACAGCAGGCCATAGGGATTAAGCAGAAAATTCCCGTCGTCACCGGGCAGCCGGGCGGCCACATGGGTGAAGATCAAATCGGTCATGGCGTACTTGTGCATCAGGCGGTAACAGGCGGCGAGTTGTACCCTGATTTCGTACGCTTCGGTGTCCCGGGGGGCGATACGGGCGGTGGCGATGGCTGACATTTCGATTCTCCTAACCAGCAGGTTTGCGCCACAATGGCCTCGACTGACCATGCGGTCAATGCATCACGGCGCGCTTTGTCTTTGACTGGGTGATAACCAGCCTTGATGATGAATGCCATGGTGGCAAGACGTTGGATTCTCACCCTTATAGCCGCGGCCGGCGTGATCGCCGGGTCGGCGATTGCCGAGCCCATGACCACGGGCGGCTTGACCTTCAGTGACGCGTACGGCGGCTTCAGAATTGCCGCAGTGTCGGGCACCGGCACGTTGGCTGACCCTTTCATCGTCGTCGAGGAAATAACCGGGCCGACATCGGCGGTGTTGATTATCGAGGGATTGTCGCCTGAGTTCGGCAATCGGGTCGGCACCCTTCACCACACCGGTTTTGCCCTGCGCAAGATCGTCCACAACAGCACGCCGTTCATCTGGAGTTTCATGGAATTTGAACTGCAGCAGGAATTCGGCGTTTCAAGTGACTACCTGGACGGCCTGTCGTTCGGCCAGGGTTCGACTACGGGCAAGCCCTTCTCCTCGGATCAGTTCAATGAATTTCTGGAGCGTGACGAACCGATTGATTCGATCTTCTTCGACGGCGGCTATCTGCGTCCTGGCGAGTCAGCCGTGTTCAATATCATCATTACCGACACGACGCCGATCCCCCGATTCTATTTAGTGCAGCAGCCCAATCGTCCCACGGTGCAGTTGCTCACCAACGACGCCACGCAAATTCGATGACGCGGGTTCTGCGATCCTGGTCGGGGATGGTGCTGTTCGTCTATGTGGCGACTCATTTCATCAACCATGCCCTGGGTCTGGTTTCCCTCGATGCCATGGAAGTGGGGCGCGACTGGTTCCTGGCCCTGTGGCGCAACTGGGCCGGCACTCTGGCGCTGTACGGGTCGATGTCCACTCATCTGGCGCTGGTGCTGTGGTCGCTGTACCAGCGTCGCAGCCTGCGCATGCCAAGCTGGGAGGCGGGACAGATCGTCATTGGCCTGCTTATCCCGTTGCTTCTGGCCGAACATATTGTCGGCACCCGCCACTTGCACCAGGAGTTCGGTATCGACGACAGCTATACCTATGTGGTTCTGGTGCTATGGGAATTCCTGCCGGAAAAGGGTGCGCAACAAACCGCCACGTTGCTGGTCGTCTGGCTGCACGGCTGCGTCGGCCTGCATTTCTGGCTGCGTATCAAGCCCTGGTACCCGCGCCTGGTGCCCTATCTCTACAGTGGCGCGCTGCTGCTGCCCACATTGGGCCTGCTCGGCTTCGTCAATGCCGGCCAGGAGGTCAGCGTGCTGGCCCGCGACAGCGCCTGGCTCGAAGCGGTGCTTGCCGGCTTCCCCAACGACGCCATGGCGGCGGAGGCTTATGCGTTGCGCGACAGGGTTTTCGCGCTCTATGCCGCAATGCTCTTCGCGGTGGTCGCGGCGCGCCTCATCCGCGCTGTCTGGGAACGCCGCAGCGGCGTCTATTATCTGACCTACCCGGGCGGGCGGCGGGCCCACCTGACCAGCGGCATGACCATCCTCGAGACCAGCCGCGCCGCCGGCATCCCCCACGCCGAAGTCTGTGGCGGCCGCGGCCGTTGCTCGACCTGCCGAGTGCGCGTCGGTAGCGGGTTCGACGGCCTCGGACAGCCCGACGCCGACGAGCAGAAGGTGCTGGACCGGGTTGGCGCCGCGCCAAATGTCCGTCTTGCCTGCCAGACCCGGCCGGGCTGCGACTTGTCCATCACGCCGCTGCTGCCGCCGGCCGCCACGCCACGCGACAGTCAGTCGCGGCCGGGCAACCTCCAGGGCAGCGAACAGGAAATCGCCATCCTGTTCGCCGATCTCCGCGCTTTCACTAAAATGTCAGAGAGCAAGCTGCCCTACGACGTGGTGTTTCTGCTCAACCGGTACTTCCGCGCCATGGGCGAGGCGGTGGAAGAAAGCGGTGGCCAGATCGATAAGTTCATCGGCGACGGCGTCATGGCCCTGTTCGGCGTCACCTCGGGTCCCGACCGGGGCTGTCGCCAGGCCCTGGCCGGGGCCCGGGCCATGGCGGCCCAGATCGAGGAACTCAACCATAGCCTGACCAACGACCTGGACGAGCCCTTGCGCATCGGCATTGGCATTCACACCGGCCCGGCCATCGTCGGCGAGATGGGCTATGCCGACGCGGTGTCCATGACCGCCATCGGCGACGCGGTTAATACCGCCAGCCGCCTTGAGACCCTGACCAAGGAGCATCATTGCCAGCTCATTATCTCGGCCCAGGTGGAACGCCGCGCCGGGGTCGACCTGTCGGCCTATGCCAGCCACCAGATCGAAGTGCGCGGCCGCAGCGAGCCCCTGACAATTCGGGTCATAACCGATGCCAGAACCCTGGGCGATGCCCTTGATGCGGGCTAAGATACGGCCATGAAAAGCGACGCCATATCCATCGAGCGCAGCGGCGACGATGTAGTGATCGCCCTGGCCGGGCGTTGGATCATCGAGCGGGCCAACGACCTTAATCGTGGCCTGGAAGCGCTTGCGCCGGGCCCGGCCAAGGCGATCACCATTGATCTCGGCCCGGTCGAGTCCCTGGATACGGCGGGCGCCTGGCTGGTCTACCGCACGGTCAAACGACTGCGCGGCGAAGGTTATACGGTGGCCTTCATTAATCGCCGGCCCGAACTCGCCGTGCTGCTCGATCTGGTCGAGGCCAACGACCACCCGGTGGAGTGCCATCCGCCGGTTGAGGCCGAGTGGCACGCGGTAATCGGCCATGTCGGTCGCGCGACCCTCGACTATGTGGGCGAAGCGCGGCGGCTGGTCGCCTTCCTCGGGCTGACCATGACGACCCTGGCGCGCAGCCTGGTCCAACCCTGGCGCATTCGCCGCACCGCCCTGATCAGCCACATGGAGCAGACCGGCCTCGACGCCATGCCCATCGTTGGGCTGATTTCCTTCCTCGTCGGCGCCGTGCTGGCCTATCAGGGCGCCGAGCAGTTGCGCCGTTTCGGGGCTGAGATTTTCGTCATCAACCTGATCGGAATTTCGGTGCTGCGCGAGCGCATCATCATCGCCGCGTTCAAGAGCGAACGGGCCGTCGTGGCCGAGAGCAGTGATTTGATTGCGGTGGTTGGCGCCTTCGATACCGCCCTCGGCAAAGTCCTCAAACAGGTCGTCGAGTGGGCTCTCAAGGCACCCGGGAATTGAGCCAGCGTTCTCGCGTCAACTCGTAGACAATCGCTGCGCCGCCGCGCAGGTCAAGGTCGGGGCGGTAGATCATGCCGATGCCTTCCAGAGTCTTGCTCGACGGGCCGTTGACCGCCTTGGTCACCGCCACCAATCGATCCAGCCCGGCGCGCTCGAAAGCAAAGCAGACCGCCGCGGCGGCTGCCTCCTGGGCCAAGCCCCTTCCCCGCCAAGGCGGGGCCAACGCGACCCGCAGGCGCGTCGGCAGGCCATCGTCCGAGAGCCGCAGGCCGCATTCGCCGACGAAGGCGCCGCCAGCCGCCAGGAACAGCGCCCAAATGCCATAGCCATGGTCGCGCCAGGTGGTGAGGTAACGATCTAGCTCCGCTTCGACCTGGGCCGCGGTCTGCACGCCGCCGCTCATCAATGCCATGACCTCCGGGTCGCCGTGGTGGCGGGCCAACAGGTCGAGATCGCCCGCCGTGAAGGGGCGCATGCGAAGTCGATCGGTTTCGATGTGATGCATGGGCGCAATGCCCGGTGACCAGGGGGTCCTAACCGACCCAGAAGGCCTTTTCGAGGTTGTCGAAGTCGCTGGGGGCGCCCTCGAACTTGTTCTTGCCGAGTTCCAGCACGTAAACGTAGTCGGCGATTTTCAGGGCCTGGCGAATTTCCTGATCGACAACGAGGATGGTCAGGCCCTCCTTGTCGCGCAGGTCGACAAGCATTTGGTAGACCTCCTCGGCAAGCATTTTGGAGAGCCCCGCCGTGGGTTCGTCGACCAGCAGAACCTTGGGTTCCGACATCAGGGTGCGGCCGATTTCGACCATGCGCTGCTGACCGCCGGAAAGCTCGCCGGTAATCTGCTTGCGCTTGTCACGCAACACCGGGAAGCGCTCATAATTCTGTTCCATCTTTTGGCGGACCTGCTTCTTGTCACGGCGGAAGGTCCAGCCGCCGAGTTCGAGATTCTCCTGCACCGACATGTCCCTGAACACGCCTGGCTGCTGGGGAATATAGGCCAGCCCCTTGAGAATTCGCTTGTAGGCGGGGATGTCGATGATGTTTTCCCCGTCCAGCAGAACCTCGCCGTCATTAGGGCGCAGGAAGCCGAAGATCGCCTTTAGGGCGGTGGATTTG
>JAYGEF010000169.1:0-7961 GCA_046582535.1 Alphaproteobacteria bacterium | reverse complement strand
GCTCAAGCCGCCTCTATCATCTCAGCCAGATTCTCGATGTGCCCATCGCTTTTTTCTTCGACGATATGCCGCCGGAAATCCTCAGCGGGGCGGCCGGCTTGGGCGAGCAAATTCAGCAGCGCTTCGAGCTCGACCCCCTGGTCAAACGCGAAACCCTGGGACTGGTGCGGGCCTACTATCGTATTTCCGACGGCCGCGTCCGCAAGCGGTTGTTCGAGATGGTCAAGGCCATGGCGAAAGTGTCGAAGGCAAGCGACAACTAGAGCGTCTTCAGACAATACGGGGTCATTTGATGTGGCATATGAGTGTTTGGGTAGGAGCGGTGCGCAGACCGATGCCACAATCAACACACAATGGCATCGGGCAAGCGCCGCGACGCACTCCAAAACGCATCGATGCCCCACCCGCGGGCCGCGGCCCCTTAATCCGTGGCCGCCTTTGCCGATGCTTTAGCATCGCCATGCGGCGCGCGCCTAACCACGGATTAAGGGGTCGCGGTCAAAAAACCTCGTATTGTCTGAAGCCGCTCTAGGCCCATTGGCCACGGTCGCGGCCACCGTGGAAGCCATCGCGCGGCGGCGGTTTGCCCGAGTTCAGGATAAGCGCTTGACCCACGGCCCAATCATTGCCAAAAAGCCCCATCTGTAGCGTCCCAATCAGCCAGCTCAAGTGGATGGAATTGAACATATGGCACCCCTACGACGACGTCATAAGCCCGCCCGGAGAGGCGCCCGATGCGCTGTGATGCTGGAGCATCACAAGCATTGGGCAACGCGGCCGGCGGGCTTATGACGTCGCCCTTCGGGTCCCCACTCGCAGCTTCTCGGGGCGTCGGGCATCCTTGACGATGCCAAAGCATCGCCGGCGGGCGCTCTGCTACCGAGAAACCGTGAGTGGGGACCCGAAGGGGTACCATTTGTTTAATTCCATCCACTAGGGGGATCCGTCCGTGAAACGAGGCGATTATCTTTTTACCAGTGAGTCAGTTTCCGAAGGCCATCCCGACAAGATTTGCGACCGAATTTCAGATGCGGTTGTCGATCTTTATCTCGGCGCCGAAGCCGAGGCGCGGGTTGCCGTGGAGACCCTGGTCACCACCAATCAGATTGTCCTCGCCGGCGAGGTCCGCGGCCCCGACAGCATTACCCATGACGACCTGGAGCGGGTCGCCCGTGATGCGGTGCGCGATATTGGGTACGAGCAGGACGGCTTCCATTGGCGCGACGCCAACGTCTGTATCTACGTCCATGCCCAGTCGTCGGACATCGCCCAGGGCGTTGATTCCCGCGACAACAAGGACGAAGGCGCCGGCGACCAGGGCATCATGTTCGGCTATGCCTGCCGCGAGACCGAGGTGCTGATGCCGGCGCCGATCCATTTGTCCCACGCCATCCTGCGGGCCATGGCCAAGGCCCGTCATGCCGGTGAGCAGCCCGGGTTCGGCCCCGACGCCAAGAGCCAGGTAACCCTGCAATACATTGACGGCAAGCCGGTCAAGGCGACCTCGGTGGTGGTCTCGACCCAGCATGGCGAAGATTTGTCCCAAGAGGACGTGCGCGAATTGGTGCGGCCCTATGTGATCGCCGCCCTGCCCGACGGTTGGATGTGCGACGAGGCTGAGTTCTACGTCAATCCCACCGGGAAATTCGTAATCGGCGGGCCCGACGGCGATGCCGGCGTCACCGGACGCAAGATCATCGTCGATACCTACGGCGGCGCCGCGCCCCATGGCGGCGGCGCGTTTTCGGGCAAGGATCCGACCAAGGTCGATCGTTCGGCGGCCTATGCGTCGCGCTATCTCGCCAAGAACGTGGTCGCCGCCGGGTTGGCTGATCGTTGCGTCATCCAGCTCGCCTATGCCATCGGCGTTTCCAAGCCCCTGTCGCTCTATGTCGATACCTACTGCACCGGCAACGTTGACGAGGACAAACTCGCGGCGACGCTGCTCGATCTGATCGACCTGTCGCCCCGGGGCATTCGCCAGCACCTGGGCCTGAGCCGGCCGATTTATGCCCGTACCGCGGCCTACGGCCATTTCGGGCGCGAGCCCGAGGCCGACGGCGGCTTCTCCTGGGAGCGGCTTGATCTGGTCGACGGATTGACCGTCGCCCTGGGGTGACGGCAACAGGGTGACCGAACCGGCGGCGCGACCGACCCGCATACTGTACGGACGACGACAAGGCAAGAAGCTGCGGCCGGCGCGGCAAGCACTGATGGACGATTTGCTGCCGCGCTTACGAATTGAACTGCCGGCCGCCGGTCACCTCGATTCAGCCCCGCTATTCCCCTCGGCGGTAATCGCCGGCCTGTGGCTCGAAATCGGTTTTGGGGCCGGCGAGCACCTCGCCTGGCAGGCCCGCAATCACCCGGACAAGGGCCTTATTGGCTGTGAGCCTTTCATCAACGGCATGGCTGCTTTGCTGTCCCAGGTGGCGACCGACGACCTGAACAATGTGCGGGTGTTCGACGACGACGCCCGCCTGCTTATGGACAGCCTGGCCGAGGCCTCGGTCGACCGCCTGTTTATTTTGTTTCCCGATCCCTGGCCCAAGACGCGCCACCACAAACGCCGGGTGGTCAATGGCGAGACCCTGGATGTCATGGCCCGCATTCTGAGCGACGGTGCTGAACTGCGCCTCGCCACCGACCATAGGGGCTACTGCCGCTGGATGATTGAGCATATTGCGCCCCACCCGGCCTTCGAATGGCTGGCGCGGGGGCCCAAGGACTGGCGCCGCCGTCCCGATGACTGGCCCGAGACACGCTATGAATCGAAAGCGCTGACCGGATCACGGCCGGTGTTCCTGCGCTACCGGCGCCGGAACAGGGCTTAATCAGCAAAAAAACGCCCCTGAAACCAGGGGCGCTCTTCTTGGTAATGGGCACGGCCATCGAGGCCACGCCCGCCGATAGCGATGTTCAGCGATTAGCCGTCGATCGCGCCACCATCTGTGGTGAACATGGTCGAGAAGCTGTCGGTGAGCAGGCCATATGCGGCGATAATCGCAATGGCGATGCCGGCGGCGATCAGGCCATACTCAATGGCGGTGGCGCCGTCCTCGTTCTTGGTGAAATTGCGAAGATACTGGATCATAGGGAGACTCCTTAAGCATTCTTCGGTTGTGCCGCGTGTCAAAATATCATGCGGCGAGATATCGATATCACAATTGCCGGGCCGGAAATCTCGCATAGTCCGAACGCGGCGCGTAGCCAAGGTCTTACCACTGTCGGGCCCGCCAACGATACCCACAGTACGTAATGAGGTGCATAACGCGTATTGGTCAATACGTAATGATGGGTCATTTTTCCCGTAACCCACTGATATCATGCCATAACGAAAATAGCAACGCCACGGAGCCGAACCTCGCTCCTCATTTTGTAAGATGCGAACTGATAGGAGGTTCACTCTATTAGGGGCTGTGCAGGTGGTAAGCCTAAAGGCAAATCTGGCGCAATCCGAAACTGTAACGGCGGCTTCGAATATCCGAAACTAAGTGGAAGGGCCGCCTGTCAATTCCCCGATAACCTGGCGCTCGAAGCAGGATAACCGTACCCGGTACCGCGTCGATATCGCGGCTCGCCCGGCCGCTACGGTCCTGACACAGGGCAAACCGGGATTCCCCAGCGAGGGTAAACAGGGCTGTCAGGTTGATGTAACGCAGACTGTCGCGGTGGGCGGTGATACCCAAGGCGCCGGGCTCATAGCGTTGCAGCACCAAATCATCGAGACACAGCGGTCCCGAGAACGGATTGTGCTCGAGGCGGTCCGCGGCGGCCCCGACCAGGGCCTGGAACCGTCGGGCAAATCCGTGAAACGGACTGTCGGTGGCAAAGTCGACACAAACGTCCATTTCCTGGCGCACAATGCTGTCACCACGGCCGACCACCAGCCGGGCCGGGCGATATTCGGCATTCGCCGCCGCCGCGAGTAACCGGCGGCGCTCATGATCGTTCAACAACGGCAGTGACACGGCATCCTCGGTATCGAGCGCTTCAAGCGCCGCCGCAACCTCGTCCGAACCAATCAGAAAGTTCGTGTTGATCATTTGATCTCCATGCCACAGTCGTCTGGCGCTATGCTGGGGTCCCGCGAACAATCCCGACACCACTGACGCCATGGATTTGCCGAACCACCTTGACCGGATGATCATGCGACTCACCGCCCAGCGCAACTGTCTGGCACAAGGCCTGCCGCTGATCGCCGATCTGTCCGGGCCGATCCTCGAATTCGGCCTCGGCAAAGGGCGGACCTACGATTACCTGCGCAGCCACGCCAAGGGCCGTCGTATCATCGCCTTCGACCGCGAAATTCATTGCCCGCCCGACTGTGTGCCGGCACCCAACGACTTGGTGCTCGGCGACTTCCATGACACGGTTCCCGGCGCCATGGACCGTATTGGCGAGCCGGCGGCCCTGGCCCATTTCGATGTCGGCAGCGAGAAACCGGACGTCGATACCGCCCTCGTCACTTGGCTTGCGACGGCCGCCGATCCGCTGGTCGCCGCCGGCGGTATCGTCATTGCTGATCGCGCCATGTCCAATCCGCGCTGGCACCTGCTGCCGGCGCCGCCGGGCGGCAGCGATGGCCATCATTTCATGTACCGGGTTGAAGATTAGGAAATTCGTCATGGCTGATATCCACAGCGAATCGGCCACGATCATCGCCGAATCACGCGTTGGCGGGCAAACCCTCGGCGTCCTGCCCGATCATTGCCGGCCCCGGGACGAAGCCGCCGGCTACGCGGTACAAAACGCCGTCCATCAGGCCCTTGCGGCGCGTGGCTGGGGTGGCCTGGCGGGCTACAAAATCGGCTGCACCACGCCACTCATGCAGAAACGGCTGGAAATCGACAGCCCCTGCGGCGGCGGCATATTGGCATCCACCGTCCATCACAGTGGCGTCACCCTGGCCTGCGCCGACTACGTCAAGGTCGGCATCGAAACCGAAATCGCCGTGGAAATCGGCGAGGACCTGGCACCGGGCGACGGGCCCTTCGAGCGCGCCGCCATGGCCGATGTGGTGAGCGCCTGCATGGCGTCCATGGAAATCGTCGACAACCGCTATGCGGACTTTCGCGAATGCGGGCCGCCGACCCTGATCGCCGACGACTTTTTTGGCGCTGGTTGCGTCCTCGGTGCCGCCGTGACGAGCTGGCGCGATTTGGATCTGGCCGCCGTGGCCGGGCGGCGGCTGATCAACGGCGCGGAAGTCGGCAACGGCAACGGCGCCGACGCCCTGGGCCATCCCCTCGAGGCGCTGGCTTGGCTGGCCAACACCCTGGCGACCCGGGGCGTTGGGCTCAAGCGCGGACAAGTGGTGCTGACAGGCAGCGTGGTTGCCCCCTACAATCCCGAACCCGGCGACCAGGCGACGGTCGTCTTCGACGGCCTCGGTGAGGTTCGTGCCGCGTTTCGTTGAGCCCCGGAGATACCGTGCCCGGACATAACATGCCCGGAGATAACATGACAGAGCCGACCGAAGATCCCCGCCTAATCCGTGCCGCCGCGTTCATCGCCGCGGCCCGCCTCAACCATCGCCCGCTCGATCCCTTGCCGGCGGAGTCCCGGCTGCGCGATGTCGCCGAGGGCTACGCGATCCAGGACATGGTTCACCGCAAGCTCGGCGAGGCCGGCAATGGCGCCAGGGTCGGCTACAAAATCGGCTGCACCACCGTGGCCATGCAGGAGTTGCTTGGCATCCCCCATCCTTGCGCCGGCGGCATTATCGCCAGCGACTGTCACCGTAGTGGCGTCACCCTGAGCGTCGCGGATTATGTCAACGTCGGCATCGAAGTCGAAATAGCCATGCAGATCAGCGGCGATCTGCCGGCCCATCTGGCGCCGTTCGACGCCGAGACAGTGGCGACCGTGGTCGGCGCCTGCATGGCGTCCCTCGAAATTGTCGACGCGCGGGCCAGCGATTTCAAGGCCCTCGGCGTGGCCGCCTCGATTGCCGATGATTTTGCCGGCGCCGGCTGCGTGCTGGGCCCGCCGCTGCTCGACTGGCAGGACGTTGATTTTGCCGCCGTTGTCGGCCGGGCCGAAGTCAACGGCAGCGAAATCGGCCGTGGTGTGGGTAGCGAGGTCATGGGGCACCCGCTCAACGCCCTGGTCTGGCTGGCCAACCTGCTGGCCGACCAGGGCAAGTCCTTGCGCCATGGCGAAGTGGTGCTGACCGGCAGCCTGGTCTATCTCGGCGAAATCGAGCCGGGCAGCACCGTGACCGCCATCATCGACGGTCTCGGCGAAGCCAGCGCGACGTTTGTATGATCCCGAGTCCCGCATGATTGATGTCAACGGCCTGGAAAAGCATTTCAAGGCGGTCCATGCCCTGCGCGGTGTCAGCTTCGCCGCCGCCGACGGCGCCATCACCGGCCTGATCGGACCCAACGGCGCCGGCAAGACCACGACGCTCCGCATCCTCTATACGGTCCTCAGGCCCGACACCGGCAGCGCCACAGTGGACGGCTTCGACACCGGCACGGCCCGGCGCGAAGTGCAGCGCCGCATCGGCGTTCTGGCCGACAGCCGCGGCCTCTATACACGGCTAACCAGCCGCGAGCACGTGCGCTACTTTGGCCGCCTCCACGGCATGAAAGGCGGCGCCCTGGAGGGCCGCATCGACGAGCTCTTCAAGATGCTCGACATGGCCGACATCGCCGACCGCCGGGCCCAGGGTTTCTCCAAGGGCCAGACCATGAAGGTCGCCCTCGCCCTCGCCCTGGTCCACCGGCCCCACAACGTGCTGCTCGACGAACCGACCAACGGCCTCGACGTGGCCAGCGCCCGGGCCACCCGCGACCTTATCCGGCGGATCCGCGACGAGGGCCGCTGCGTGCTGTTTTCCAGCCACATTATGTCCGAGGTCGAGCAGCTGTGCGACAAGCTGGTGGTGCTCGGTGACGGCCAGGTGATCGCCGACGGCACCCCCGACGACTTGCGCCGGGCCACCGGTCAGACCGACCTGGAGGAGGTGT
This sequence comes from Alphaproteobacteria bacterium, assembly GCA_046582535.1. Taxonomy (GTDB): domain Bacteria; phylum Pseudomonadota; class Alphaproteobacteria; order JAAXGF01; family JAAXGF01; genus JAYZAP01. The sequence continues at coordinate 984 of JAYGEF010000169.1, read as the reverse complement.
TCCTCCACGCCACGGGGACGGACAGCGGCGGCGACGGCGAAACCACGGGGACCTAGCGGATTATGTTCGAACGCCTGTGGATCGTCTTCGCCAAGGAGGCCGTCGATAACTTTCGCGACCGCCGCAGCCTGGCCATGGCCCTGGCCTACCCGTTCATCGGTCCGGTGCTGGTCGGCGCCCTGGTCGCCTTCGTCAGCATGACCATCACCGCTCTGCCGACAACCTCGTACACGTTGCCGATCCAGGGCGCCGAAAATGCCCCCGCCCTGGTCGCCTTTCTCGAAGCCAGGGGCGCCCGCGTCGCGGCGGCACCGCTCAACCCGGCCTATGCGGTGCGCACCGGCCAGTTCGACACCGCACTGATAATTCCGCCCGATTACCAGAGCCGCTTCAACGGCGGCCGCCAGGCGGCGGTGCATCTGGTGGTCGACGGCTCGCGGCTGTCGGCGGTGGTCGCCATGAGCTGGACCCTGGCAGCCCTGGGCGACTACAACGCCAAGGTCAGCGACGCCCGGCTCAAGGCCCTGGACCTCGACGCGGCGGTGGCGGTGCCGCTCAAGATCAAGCAGCTCAACGTCGCCGTGGGGCGCAATCTGACCGGCTTGTTTCTCAACATGATGTCGCCGTTCCTGATTTTCACCATCTTCATCGGCGGCGTCTATCTCGCTATCGACACCACCTCGGGAGAGCGCGAGCGGGGCTCGCTGGAGCCTCTGCTGGCCAACCCGGTGGCGCGCTGGGACCTGATGCTGGGCAAGGCCCTGGCGGCCATGGCCTTTACCGCCATGGCGGTGATCGTCCAGCTGATCGCCTTCAAGCTGGTGTTCGAGGTGATTACCTGGGGCGAGTACGGTCTTGAGGTCGACCTCGGCGTCGGCATGTTCGTCACCACCTTCTTCGTTTGCCTGCCGCTGATGGTGCTGGCGGAGGCGATCCAAATCATCGTCGCCACCCTGACCCGCAGCTTCAAGGAGACCCAGACCT
>JAYGEF010000147.1:0-4782 GCA_046582535.1 Alphaproteobacteria bacterium | reverse complement strand
ATGAAACGCGTGAATAGACCCATGATTACGAGCGATGAAGCCACCAGCCATTCTCGTTGATAGAGTAGTAAGGCTTGTAATGGAGGATGCGTTTTGCTTTGATGATTTTATCGATCTGATTGTCCAAAACCCAGGCTTCGTCATCAAGGTGGGCCACCAGTACGGCATGGGCGATGCCCAGGTTTTCGTCCTGTAGCACGACAATACGCAGCTGGTCGTTTCGCCACCCCAGCGCCCGTAGCGACATGAACTTGGCGATGGCATAATCCTCGCAATCACCGTCACGGTCGAAGAATTGCTTCGGCGTCGCCCAGTAGTCCTTGAGGTCCCAGTTGCGCGGATCGGTGATGTAGGGTAGGGCGCCTCGTTCATGTACCCATGAATGCTCCTGAGTTGGGCCAGAGCATCGGTGCCCTGCAGATTGTCGAGAAACTGACCCCAGTATTTCAGATGGCACTGGTTGAATTCCGTGGCGCTGCAGTCGCCGTCCGGCACGCCGGCCTCGCCAAATAGCGCTCCAGCAGGCCGGTCCACTTGGGAAACGCCTTCATGTTCTTTGAGCGAACTTCGGCGGTGCCGAACAATGCCGGGTAGTGGGTCGTCGCCGCCAGGACCGGAGGCGCCAGCAGCGCCATGACCGTGACCAGCAGGACACTGGTGGCCAGAACTGTGAACTCGCTACGTGCGAAAAAACTGAGAGGCTTCATGCCATCAACCGCCATATAACATTACCGCGACGTATGGCAGTATCGTATTGAAGCAATTAAATAGTAATTAAGCGGATCGAAAAATTGCATTTACATTATCTTTACCGTGACGGCATGAAGTTACCGAGCACGAGGGTTGCAACGGGATTTGAAAACCGGGTACGGTTTGTTCCAATACATGGTTAAAAACATGACCTTTGCAGGAGGTTAACATGGCTGATCCTTCGCAATCGCCAGCGATGCCAGAACTCGATGCAACGGCCAAATCCGACGGTGGTCGGCCATCGCTGACGGTGATGATTGCCGCCGCCGCGCTAGCGGTTGTTACTGTCATCGGCGTGGCGCTGGTGTTCTATTTCGTCAGCGATCAGGCCGAACGCGATGTCCGGGCGTGGCAGGTTCGCATGGGAATCGTCGCTGACAGCCGGTTCGCGGCGGTTGACGACTGGATCGACCGGCAATTCGGTTATATGCGTGAGTTGTCCGACAATGCTTCGTTGCAGCTCTACCTCACCGAACTTGCCATGTTCGAGGGCGATATCACGCAGGTCACCGACGAGCCGGCCCAGCGCTCGTATTTGCGCAATCTGCTTATCGCCACGGCCGAGCGCGCGGGATTCAAGGCACCCATGGTGGGCGCGGTTATCGACGCCAATGTCGAGCGGGTCGGAGTCGCCGGCATCGCTATTGTCGATAACGACGGCCGCGTGTTGGTGGCGACCCCGGGATTGCCGCCGATCGATGAAATCCTACGCAATATTATCGTGTCGAACCGGGGCAAGCCGGCGCTCTATGACCTGCGGATCGGCGCCGGCAGACAGCCGACCATGGGATTCCTGACGCCCATATTCGCCATCCAGTCCGACGGCGCGCCGAGCGATCAGATCGGCATGGCCCTGGGCATCAAGGAAGTGGCGGGTGAGCTCTTTCCGCTGCTCGAACAGCCCGGCGCCACCGAGCAAAGCGCCGAGGCAGTGATCCTGCGCGACACCGGCAATACCATCGAATACCTGTCGCCGCTGGCCGACGGCAGTGGCGCCCTGGACCGTTTCATGGCGCGCGATACCAATGACCTTGCCGCCACTTATGCCATCGACAAGCCCGGCGGTTTCGCGACGCGCTACGATTACCGGAATGTCGAGGTGCTGGTAATGGGCCGCGGTTTCACCGCGGCGCCCTGGACGCTCATGTATAAGATCAACACCGCCGAAGCGTTGGCTGAGACCAACAGTCGGCTGGTCAGGATGCTCATTATCTTCCTGCTGATCATCGCCGCCATTGCCGTATCGCTGATCGCGGCGTGGCGTCACGGCACCTCGTTGCGCGCGCGTCAGGCCGCCGACACCGCCAGCGAGTTGGCCCGTGAATTTACCCAGCAACGTGATTTTCTCAGACTCGTCACCGATAGTCAGACCAGCGCCATGGCGATCATCGATGGCGACGGGCGCTATATCTGGGTTAACCGCCAGGCGGCGGAGAACAGCGGTACGGTGGCCGACGAAGTCGCCGGCAAGTTACTTGCCGCGGTGCTCGGCCCGGTGCCGGCAAAGCCATTGTTGGAGACAGTTCGCAATGTCCTTCACAATGACGTTCGCGAACGTCAGACCCTCAATGATGAGATTGACGGCGAGGCCCGGACATTTTCTTCCGAGTTTATTCCACTCGCTGCGACGGAGACCTTGCCGCCTCGAGTGCTGCTGGTATCCGAGGATGTTACCTTCGCCGTCGCCGAGCGGGCCAAGCGCGAGCGTATCATGCGCCAGCTGGTCGAAACCCTGGTCGGTGTGGTTGACCGCCGTGATCCGAATTCCGCCGATCACTCATCCTGGGTGGCGACCGTATCGTGTGCGATTGCCGACGAAATGGAACTCGATACCGTGTTGGCGGAGAGTGTCGAGATCACCGGGCGGGTCATGAACCTGGGTAAGATCACCGTGCCCCAGGAGGTCCTGACCAAGACCGAAGCCTTGACCGATGACGAGTTTGCCTTGGTGCGGGGCGCCATCGGCGTCAGCGCCGAATTGCTTGCGGGCGTCGAGTTCGATGGTCCGGTGGTTGAGACCCTGCGCCAACTCCACCAGAACCCGGGTGATCGCGCCCTGACCAAAAAGGATTCCATCCTGCTCACCACCCGCATAGTCGCAGTCGCCAACACCTTTGTCGCCATGACCAGCCCACGGTCATACCGCGACGGGCTGTCGTTCAACGAGGCCATGGACACCCTGCTGACAAAGATGGAAACCGACGATACCCGCCGGGTGGTCATGTCCCTGGCCAATTATCTCGATAATCATAACGGCCGCGACCGGCTGGAAGGTATCGGCAAACGACCGCCCACGAGTTAATATGCGGGCATGTTTGATATCTTTCGTCGATGGGCCCAGCCAGCAATAGTGCCGAGGACACCCGAGGGTGAACGGATCTATGCGGTTGGCGATATTCACGGCCGTCTTGATTTGCTGCGCAAACTCCATGATCTGATCGCCGCGGATGCCAAAGGCGCCGACGCGGCGGTCAAGACTATTGTATATCTCGGTGATTACGTCGATCGCGGGCTCGATAGCCGGGGGGTGATTGATTGCCTGATGGACGAGACCCCGGCGGGGCTGAACGCCGTCTATCTCAAGGGCAATCACGAGGCCGTCACGCTGGAGTTTCTCGACGATGCCGCCGTGGGCGAGGATTGGCTGCAGTTCGGTGGTGACGCGACGCTCTACAGTTACGGGGTGCAACTCGCCGGGACCGCCGGCGGTCAGCGAAATCTGATCGATGCGCAGTTGACGTTTCGCGAGAATCTGCCCGACCGCCATCTTAGTTTCCTGCGCTCATTGCGCAGCCAATGCCTGATCGGCGATTACCTGTTTGTCCATGCCGGCGTAAAACCCGGCGTGCCGGTGGCCGAGCAAAGGGATCAGGACCTGTTATGGATCAGGGGGGAGTTCCTTAACTCCAAGGCTGATCACGGCGCCATGGTGGTCCATGGCCACTCCATCAGCCTCGAGGGTGAGGACAAGCCCAACCGCGTCAATATCGACACCGGCGCCTATGCCACCGGCGTCCTTACCTGCCTTGTCATGGACGGCGACAAACGCTGGAAATTGCAGACCTGATCTTCGGGCGACCGGGTCATTCCCCGGGCAGGGCAACCGGGTTGTCGCTCAGCATACGTAGGAATGCGATGATGCTGGCCCGGTCAGCGGCTTTCTTAAGGCCGCCGAAGGACATCTTGGTGCCCGGTGCGAAGGCCCTGGGTTTGGCCAGGAAAGCATCCAGTTCGTCGTAACCCCATTGGCCGCCGAGGTCGGCGAGGGCATCGGAGTATTTGTAGCCCTGGCGCGATGCCATGGCGCTACCAACAATACCCCACAGGTTGGGCCCAACCTTGTCGGGACCGTTTTTGGCGAGGTCGTGACAGGTGGTGCACTTCTTTGCCGCTTTCTGGCCCGCCGCGGTGTCGGCGGCGGCGATCAACCCGAGAATTGACGGCGCCATGTCGTCCGCGGCTTCTTCGGCGACCGCGTCGGCCGGCTCCTGGAATGCCGACTCAGGCAGCGGATAATGAATCGAGTCGGACGTTGTTTCATGCCAGACCTCGTCGACCCCGACGTTAATGGCCATGAACACCAGCCCGGCGACAAGCACCGCCGCGACCAGCTTGTTGATTTCCAACGCCGACATTCCAGAATTCCTTGGCAAAGTCCCTTTAAGACGCGCGAGATTAGCCACTTCACGCTGTCCTGTCCAACCCCTAAACTGGCCCGTGCCGACCCTGAAACAGGCGAGAGCGTCTTCAGACAATACGGAGTCATTTGATGGTGGATATGAGCGTTTTGGGTAGGAGCGGCGCGCCGCGCGATGTGGCACATCGGGCAAGCGTTGCGACGCCCTCCAAAACGCTCAGATGCCCCACCGAAGGCCGCGCCCCCTTAAACCGTGGCCGCGTTGCACGCCTTTGCCGATGCTTTAGCATCGCCATGCGGCGCGCGCCTAACCACGGATTAAGGGGACGCGGTCAAATGGCCCTGTATAGATTGAAGCCGCTCTGGGCTAAATTGGCGTGCCGCCCACCCAGGCT
>JAYGEF010000055.1:0-1897 GCA_046582535.1 Alphaproteobacteria bacterium | reverse complement strand
CCGGGTCAAAGGCATTCTTAACGCGGCGGGCTTCACCGACGTGGCCGCCGAAGGTTACGAGTCGATCATGAAAAACGGCGAAGGCGACTTGGGCGCCTGCGTCCAGGGTATCCTCAAACTTGGCCCGGCATCGCGCATGCTCCGGGACGCCGACGAGGCGACCATGACGGCCGCCGCCAACGCCGTCCGCGACGCCGTCGCCCCCTACCACACGGGCAACACGTTGGAACTAAGCTCGGCGGTGTGGATCGTGACCGGGCAGCGGCCCTAGTCTTCCAACCCCATCAACGCGCGGGCGAAGGCTTGCGCTTCGAAGGGGCGCAGGTCCTCGACACCCTCGCCGACGCCGATGGCGATGACCGGCAGGGCGAAGCGCTGGGCCAGGGCAACCAGCACGCCGCCCCGGGCGCTGCCGTCGAGCTTGGTCACGGCGAGGCCGGTGACGTTGGTCATGCGGGCGAAGGTCTCGACCTGGGCGTGGGCGTTCTGACCCACCGTGGCATCGAGCACCAACAGGCAGTCGTGGGGCGCGTCGGGATCGATCTTCTTCAGCACCCGGGCGATCTTCTCGAGCTCGGCCATGAGACCGGCGTTGTTATGGAGCCGCCCGGCGGTGTCGATCATCAACACGTCCACGGCCTCGGCGCGGGCGCGCTCAAGGGCTTCATAGGCGAGGCCGGCGGCATCGGCCCCGGCCTTGCCGGCGACCACCGGTGAGCCGGTGCGCTCGCCCCATATCTGAATCTGCTCGATGGCGGCGGCGCGGAAAGTATCGCCGGCGGCCAGCATGACGGTTTTGCCCTGATCGCGCCATTGCTTGGCCAGCTTGCCGATTGTCGTGGTCTTGCCGGTGCCGTTGACGCCGACCACCAGCACCACATGGGGCTTGTGGGCCGGGTCCGGGATCAGCGGCCGGGCCACGGGCTCGAGGATGGCGGCGATCTGATCAGCCAGGGCGGTGCGCACTTCGGCCGGCTCGATCTCCTTGTCGAAACGGGTGCGGGCGAGCTCGGCGGTCAGGGCGGCGGCGGTCTCGACCCCCATGTCGGCGGTGATCAGCAGCTCTTCCAGTTCCTCGATGGCATCGTCGTCGAGTTTGCGTTTGGTGAAGATGGCGCCGATGCCGTCGGCGAGCTTTGACGATGATCGGGTCAGGCCGCTCTTGAGTCGTGAAAACCAGTTACCGCCGCCTGATGCCATTAGGTGTTAGCCGTGGAAATCAGCATGCCGTCACCGGCGCCGGTTACCGTGGCGTCAACCAGGGACCCGGCGGGGTATTCGCCATCAAGCCGGACCCGGGCGTAATGTTCGCTGCGGCCGTCCCTGCCCTGCTCCACCAGCACTTCAATCCGCTTACCCACCAGCCCATCCAGATAGCGCGCCAGACCCTCGTCGCCGGCGGCGCGGAGCCGGGCGGCGCGTTCCTTGCGCACGGCCTTGGGCACCTGGGGCATGCGCGCCGCCGGGGTCCCGGCCCGGCCCGAATAGGGGAAGACGTGGAGCAGCGCAATGCCGGCTTCGCTCACCAGGTCGAGGCTGCGCTGGAACATGGCATCGTCTTCCGTGGGGAAGCCGGCGATGAAATCGGCGCCGAAGGCGATGTCCGGTCGCAGCGCCCGTGCCGTCTCACAAAAAGCCAGAGCGTCGGCGTAGCTGTGTCGCCGCTTCATGCGCTTGAGCACCATGTCGTCGCCGGCCTGGAGGCTGAGATGGAGATGGGGCATGAGGCGCGGCTCGTGAGCGATCAGGTCCATCAGCGCATCATCGACCTCGGCCACGTCGATCGACGACAACCGCAGGCGGGGCAGATCCGGCACCGCGTCGAGCAAGGCGCGGACCATGGAGCCGAGGCCCATGCCGTGGTTGTCGTAGGATGTCAGATCAACCCCGGTGAGGA
>JAYGEF010000026.1:0-4704 GCA_046582535.1 Alphaproteobacteria bacterium | reverse complement strand
ACCGCATCCTCGACGTCGATCTCGGCAACCGCTGCGTGGTGACCCAGCCCGGCGTCACCAATCTGGCGATCACCCAGGCGGTGGCCGCCGATGGCTTCTACTACGCCCCCGACCCGTCGAGCCAGATTGCCTGCTCGATCGGCGGCAATGTGGCCGAGAATTCGGGCGGGGTTCACTGTCTGAAATACGGTGTCACCACCAACAACCTGCTCGGCCTCGAAATCGTGCTCATGAACGGCGAGGTGTTGCGTCTCGGCGGCAAGCACATGGATGCGGGCGGCTATGACCTGCTCGGCGTACTGACCGGCTCCGAGGGCCTGCTCGGGGTCATTACCGAGGTCACCGTGCGCATCCTGCACAACCCGGCCACGGCGCGGGCGCTACTCATCGGCTTTCCCACCACCGAAGCGGCCGGCGATTGCGTCGGCCGGGTGATCGCCGCCGGCATCATTCCCGGCGGCATGGAAATCATGGACCGCGCGGCGGTCGAGGCGGCCGAAGCGTTCTGCCATGCGGGCTACCCGCTCGACGCCGGGGCGCTGCTCATCGTCGAACTCGACGGCCCCGAGGTCGAGGTTGACTACCTGATCGACCGGGTGCGCGGCATCGCCGAACTGTGCGGCGCCACCACCCTGCGGACCAGCACCAGCGAGGCCGAGCGCGAGCGCTTCTGGGCCGGACGCAAGGCGGCGTTCCCGGCAGTCGGCCGCATCTCGCCGGACTACTACTGCATGGACGGCACCATCCCGCGCTACCGCCTGCCCGAGGTGCTGGCGAAAATCGCCGAGCTCTCGGACAAATACGGCCTGCGGGTGGCCAATGTGTTCCACGCCGGCGACGGCAACCTTCACCCGCTGATCCTCTACGACGCCAACAATCCGGGCGAGTTGGAAAAGACCGAGGCATTCGGCTCGGAAATCCTCAAGCTCTGCGTCGCGGTCGGCGGCGTGTTGACCGGCGAGCACGGCGTCGGCATCGAAAAGCGCGATCTCATGGGCATCATGTTCACAGAGACCGACCTGCAACAGCAGCAGCGCCTCAAATGCGCCTTCGACCCGGACGGCCTGCTCAACCCCGGCAAGGTGTTTCCGACGCTCCACCGCTGCGCCGAACTCGGCCGCATGCATATTCATCAGGGCCAGACGGCGTTTCCTGATATCCCCCGGTTCTGATGGCTGAGCGGTTTGCAGCCACGGACGCGGCCCAGGTCCTCGATGTGGTGACCTGGGCGGCGGCGGAAGAAACCGCGATCGAGGTCATTGGTGCCGGCACCAAGCGCGCCCTGGGCCGGCCGGTGCAGGCCACCCACCAGCTCGATCTCTCGGGGCTCGCCGGGATCGAACTTTACGAACCCAATGAGTTGGTCATGACCGTCCGGCCGGGCACCACCCTGGCCGCCATCGAAGCCGAACTCGACAGCCACGGCCAGCAACTCGCCTTCGAGCCGCCCGATCTCGGGCCCCTGCTCGGCGGCGGCGCGGCCGGCGGCACCATTGGCGGCGTCATCGCCTGCAATCTGGCCGGACCCCGGCGGCCCAAGGCGGGGGCGGCGCGGGATCATTTTCTCGGGGTCGAGGCGGTCACCGGGCGCGGCGAAGCCATGAAAGCCGGCGGCCGGGTGGTCAAGAACGTCACCGGCTACGACCTCTGTAAGCTGTTCGCCGGGTCCTACGGCACCTTGGCGGCCATGACCAGCATGACCATCAAGGTCATGCCGGCGCCGGAGAAGACCCGCACGGTGCTGATCGCCGGCCTCGACGACAGCAATGCCGTAAAAGCCATGACCGCCGCCCTGACCAGCCCCCACGAAGTCTCGGCGGCGGCCCATCTGCCGGCGGCGCTGGCGGGACGCTCGGGGGTTTCCTACGTCACCGGCGCCGGTGGCGCCATCACTGCCCTGCGGGTCGAGGGCCCGGCGCCATCGGCTGAACACCGCTGCCAGGCGCTCCGCGAGTTGCTGGCCGGTTACGGCGATATCGAGGAACTCCACGGCCACAATTCCGCCGCCCTGTGGCGCGAGGTCGGCAACGTGGTGCCCTTCACCGGCCAGCCGGCCCAGCTTGGTCAACGCGTTGTCTGGCGCCTCTCGGTACCGCCGACAGCGGGCGCGGCGGTGGCCGAAAACGTCCTCTCTCAGGTCGACGGCGAGGTGTTCTACGACTGGGGCGGCGGCTTGGTCTGGCTCAGCCTGGCTGATGATCATGCGAGCATCGTCCGCGCGGCACTGGCCGAGGCCGGCGGTCACGCCACCCTGATGGTCGCCGACTCTGCCCGGCGCGGCGCCGTGGCGGTGTTCGAGCCCCAGGAACCCGGGCTTGCCGCCCTCACCGCCCGAGTCAAGGACGGTTTCGACCCCCACCGCATCCTCAATCCCGGCCGCATGTACGCGGGGGTGTAAGAGGCTATGCAAACCAGTTTCACCCTGGCCCAACTGGCCGATCCGCATATTGAGGAGGCCGAGCGCATCCTGCGCAAATGCGTCCATTGCGGCTTCTGCACGGCGACCTGCCCGACCTATGTACTGCTCGGCGACGAGCTCGACGGGCCGCGCGGGCGGATTATGCTGATCAAGGCCATGCTTGAGTCCAGCCGGGCGCCCAGCGCCAAGGTGGTAACCCATATCGACCGCTGCCTGAGTTGTCTGTCGTGTATGACAACCTGCCCCTCGGGAGTCGATTACGGGCGTCTGGTCGACCGCGCCCGGGCCCATATCGACGATACGTTCCAACGCCCGTGGGCCGAGATCATGCTGCGCGGTCTGCTGGCCATCGTGCTGCCGCGCCCGGCGCTGTTCCGTCTCGCCCTGGTGGCGAGCCAGGCGCTACCGAGCTGGCTGTCGCGGCAGTTGCCGGGCCGCCTGGCCGGGCTGGTCGCCATGGCCCCGGCCGCACTTCCCGACGCCTCGATGGTCGGCCAGCCCCAGACCCACAACGCCGCCGAGCCACGACGCCTACGTGTCGCCCTGCTGCCCGGCTGCGCCCAGCAGGTTCTGGCCCCGGCCATCAACGAGGCCACCGTGCGGGTACTGGTCCGTCACGGCTGCGAGGTGGTTGTGGCCAAGGGCGGTGGCTGCTGCGGCGCCCTGGTCCACCACATGGGTCAGGAGGACGCCGCCCGCGACGCTGCGCGGCGCAACGTCGCCGCCTGGAGCGCCGAGATCGACAACGGCGGCCTCGACGCCATCGTCATCAACGCCTCGGGTTGCGGCACCACGGTCAAGGACTACGGCCACCTGCTCAAGGACGACCCCAAGTGGGCCGACGCGGCGGCGCGCGTGGCGGCGCTGACCAGGGACGTGAGCGAGGTGCTGGCCGAGCTCGACATCGAACCGGATGGCGCCGCCGAGCCTCTTGCCGTGGCCTACCATTCGGCCTGTTCGCTGCAGCACGGCCAGAATGTCCACGACCAGCCCAGGCAGGTGCTGGCGGCGGCTGGCTTCACGGTCCGCGAGATCGCCGAGGGTCATCTCTGCTGTGGCTCGGCGGGCACCTACAACCTGCTCCAGCCCGATCTCAGCGAGCGCCTGCTGGCGCGCAAGATCAGCCATGTGGAGCGTTGCGGCGCCGATGTCATCGCCACCGGCAATATCGGCTGCATGGTGCAACTGGCCCGCGCCACCGAGACTCCGGTGGTCCACACCGTCGAGCTGATCGACTGGGCCACCGGCGGCCCCCGCCCCGAAGCGCTCAAAATAATAATGGGGACGCCTTACTTAATTATTCAGAGATAAGTAAGGCGTCCCCATTATTATTTTGGGAGTCAGCTCACGCGATCGTGTAGGGCGGGCGCTTGGAAGGCGGGTGGCCGCGCTCTATGATGAATCCCATGAGAACCATCGTCGCCATTTTCGCCATCCTGGTGATCATCGCATCGCCGGTCGCCGCGCGCCAGGACGACCCGCGCCTCGACGCGCTGTTCGCCCAACTCCTGTCGGTGGCCGATAGCGATCAGGCTCACGCGTTGGAAATGTCGATCTGGCGCATCTGGACCGAAGCCGGCGATGCGGATCTCGACCAGCTCATGACCTTCGGCATCGGCTCCATGCGGGCCGGCCAGTTCGGCCCGGCACTCAACAGCTTCAACGCCATCATCAATGCCGACCCAGCCTTCGCCGAGGGCTGGAACAAGCGTGCCACCCTGTATTTCTATATGGGTCGGTATGACGACTCGATCAGCGATGTTGAACGAACCCTGGCACTCGAGCCGCGCCATTTCGGCGCCCTCTCCGGCATGGGTCTGATCCACACCGAACTGGACGACGAGGCGACGGCCCTCGAATGGTTCGAGTACGCCCTCCAGGTCAATCCCCACATGCCCTATATCCTGCAGCGCGTGGACGAGCTCCGAACCAGGCTCCAGGGCGAACCCATCTAGGCGGGTCAGACAACGGGCGCCCGCCCGCTCGGACTTCCTGTACCGGGCCTGAATGGTAGTTAACGACTCCTTAACAAAATTCGTTATACCATTGTTATGGTGTCGATTTTCTTGTATTTCGTGTTCGTTTTGCGGATGGCATATAGCTTGACGTGCAATCCGCGTTGAGGGGACGGGAGCGAAGATGATCGTCCTCTGAATCATTACGAGGCAGCCTTGAACGTCCCTTACGCGAATGCCGCCACCTATCGGCGCCTGTTCGAAGCGTCGCCGAGCGCCATCTGGTTGCAGGATTGGTCAGCCGTCAGACCCATGGTCGAGTCGCTGCGG